>NZ_JBITXP010000001.1:669928-756297 GCF_044544765.1 Streptomyces sp. NPDC053513 | reverse complement strand
AACCCCCAACCAAGCACCCGGGCACCCTTTATGTTCTCAACGGGGGGGGGGGTGGGGCCCCCCCCCCCCCCCCCCCCCGCCCCGCCCCGGGCCCCCCCCCCCCCCCCCGCGGGGGGGGCCCCTCGGCCGGGGCGTCCCGGCCGAGCGCCCGGCGTGGACGGTGGTCCGGCTGTCGGGCCGGAGGAGGTCAGACCTTGGGCTGTGCGAAGCGGATCATGTTGCCGGCCGGGTCGCGGAAGGCGCAGTCGCGGACGCCGTAGTGCTGGTCGACCGGCTCCTGGAGGACCTCGAAACCGGCCGACCGGATCCGTTCGAAAGTGGCGTCGACGTCCTCCGTCGAGAAGATCGCGCCGCGCAGCAGGCCCTTGGCGAGGAGGTCCTTGACCGCCTCGCGGTCGGCCTCGGAGGCGTGGGGGTCGGGGAGCGGGGTCTCCAGGACGACCGCCACGTCCGGCTGCGCGGGCGAGCCGAGGGTCACCCAGCGCATCCCCTCGTAGCCGACGTCGTTGCGGACCTCCAGGCCGAGGGCGTCGCGGTAGAAAACGATCGCCTCGTCGGCGTCGTCGACGGTGATGAAGCACTGCGAGAGCTTGATGTCGTCCATGCCGTCGACGCTACGGCGAGGCGCCCGGACTCGCTTCTCCGTTCCTGATCGGTTCGGCGGGGCCGCCGTTCCTCACCGGCCGGGTGAGCACCTTGGCGACGCACGCCGGCATCGCGGCGCCCTCCTCGTGGCTCCGCGCGCGGTACGCGCTCGGCGTCTCGCCGACCAGTTCGGTGAAGCGCGAGCTGAACGAGCCGAGCGACGTGCAGCCGACCTCGAAGCAGACCTCGGTCACGCTCAGGTCTCCCCGCCGCAGCAGCGCCTTCGCCCGCTCGACGCGGCGGGTCATGAGGTAGCTGTACGGCGTCTCGCCGAACGCGGTGCGGAAGCTGCGCGCGAAGTGCCCCGTCGACATCAGGGCGACCCTGGCCAGGGCCGGAACGTCCAGCGGCGACGCGTAGTCGCGGTCCATCGTGTCCCGCGCGCGGCGCAGTCGTTTCAGGTCCTCCAGATCCACGCCCCCAGCATGGCACGGCCCGTCCCGCCCTGGCCGCGACTTTTGCAAGCGGCTGCTTGCAATAGTTAGCAAAGGCTGGCATGGTCGGGGCATGGCATCGCTCAACGTCGGCAATCTCGGCGAGTACCTCCGCGAGCAGCGGCGGACCGCGCAGCTCTCCCTGCGGCAGCTCGCCGACGCCGCCGGGGTGTCGAACCCGTACCTCAGCCAGATCGAGCGCGGGCTGCGCAAGCCCAGCGCCGAGGTCCTGCAGCAGGTCGCGAAGGCGCTGCGGATCTCCGCCGAGACGCTCTACGTACGGGCCGGGATCCTCGACGAGAAGGAGCGGGAGGAGCTGGAGACGCGCGCCGTCATCCTGGCCGATCCCTCGATCAACGAGCGGCAGAAGCAGGTGCTGCTCCAGATCTACGACTCCTTCCGCAAGGAGAACGCCGCCGACGCCGCCGCGGCCGACACGGGCACCGTGCCGCCTTCGAGCTAGTACGCCCCAGTACGTCACATCCGGGAGGACCACCAGCATGGCCATCATCGACGAACTGCGTACCCCCCTCTACTTCGCCGCCGGCACCGCCGACCTCGCCGTGCGGCAGGCCCGGAAGGTTCCCGGCCTGATCGAGCAGATCGCCGCCGAGGCGCCCGCGCGCATCGACGCCGTACGGAAGACCGACCCGAAGGTCGTGCAGGAGAAGGTGACCGCGCAGGCCAAGGAGGCCCAGGCCACCGTGCAGGCGAAGTTCGCCGAGGTCGTCGGCGGCCTCGACACCGACCTCAAGAAGCTCGGCGAGACCGCCCAGGACCTGGCCCTGCGCGGGGTCGGCGTCGCCGCCGAGTACGCGGTCAAGGCGCGCGAGAAGTACGAGGAGGTCGCCGCGCACGGCGAGGAGGCCGTCCGGGCCTGGCGCGGCGAGGTCGCCGAGGAGATCACCGAGATCGCCGTCGTCGTCGAGCCGGAGCCGGCGCCCAAGGCGGAGGAGGCCCCGGCGGCCGAGGCCGAGAAGGAGCCCGCGCGGAAGACCACCGCCCGCAAGACCTCCGCCAAGAAGACGGCCGTCGCCGCCGAGAAGGAGTAGGGCGGGCACTCATGGGGGTACCCGGCACGTTGTACCGGGTACCTTGACCGCGAGGCGCTCTCTCTCCATCCCCACTAGGCGGTGCTCAGCATGTTGCGCGCGGGATTCGATTCCCTTCTCTCCCTGGTGACCTTCCTGGTCTTCACCGGCTTCGCCGTCGCCGCGCTCGTCTTCGCCGCCATGGCGCGCGAGGACGCCTACCGCGCCGCCGACAAGCAGACGAAGAAGTTCTGGCTGATCGTCCTGGGCGTCAACCTCGTCCTGAACCTGCTGCTGCCGATGCTGTTCCTGCAGATCGCGGGGCTGATCGCCGCCATCGTCTTCATGGTGGACGTGCGCCCCGCGCTCGCGCAGGTCTCCGGCGGAGGCCGGGGCGGCCGCCGTGGCGGCGGCTCCAGCAGCGACGGACCGTACGGCCCCTACAACGGCGGCCGGTAGAGCGGTACGACGGACAGGACCCGGGTGGTGCTCACCCCCGGGTCCTGTCCCTTTCCAGGGCCAGGACGGCGACGTCGTCCGTCAGCTCGCCGCCGTTCAGGGACCGGACCTCCGTCACGGCCGCCTCCAGGAGCTCCTCGCCGCGCAGGCCCGAGGCCAGCTGGCGGTTGATCATCTCGACCATCCCGTCCTGGCCGAGCCGCGGGGAGCCGGGGCCCGCCGAGCGGCCCTCGATGAGCCCGTCCGTGTACATGAGCAGGCTCCACGCCCCGCCCAGCTCGACCTGCCGGCGCGGCCAGCGGGCGCGCGGCAGCAGTCCGAGGGCCGGGCCGCCGTCCTCGTACGGGAGGAGGCGCGCGGCCCGCCCCTGCCGGGCGATCAGCGGCGAGGGGTGGCCGGCCAGGCAGAGCCCGGCCCGGCGCCCGTCGGGCGCGATGTCGACGGTGCAGAGGGTCGCGAAGATCTCGTCGCTCTCCCGCTCGTGCTCCAGGACCTGCTGCATCGTCGAGAGCAGCTCGTCCCCGCAGAGGCCCGCGAAGGTCAGGGCCCGCCAGGCGATCCGCAGTTCGACGCCGAGCGCGGCCTCGTCGGGGCCGTGCCCGCAGACGTCGCCGATCATGGCGTGGACGGTGCCGTCGGGGGTGCGGACGGTGTCGTAGAAGTCGCCGCCGAGCAGGGCGCGGGAGCGGCCGGGCCGGTAGTGGGAGGCGAACCGCAGGTCGGAGCCCTCCAGGAGCGGGGTCGGCAGCAGCCCGCGTTCCAGCCGGGCGTTCTCCTGGGCGCGCAGCCGGGACTCGGCGAGTTTCACCTGGACGGCGTCGGCCCGCTTGCGTTCGACGGCGTAGCGGATGGCCCGGCTGAGCAGCCGTCCGTCGAGCTCCTCGCGGAAGAGGTGGTCCTGGGCCCCGACGCGCACCGCCTCGGCCGCCAGCTCGGCGTCGGCGGAGGCCGCGAGCGCGAGGACGGCGTGGCGCGGGGCGAGGCGCAGGATGTGCCGCAGCGGGGCGAGCGGGTCGTCGCCGGCGGCGGCCCGGGGGCCGGGCAGGGAGAGGTCGACGAGGACGCAGTGGACGTCGTCGGTGAGGAGCCGCTCGGCCTCGGTGAGGTTCCGGGCGGTGCGGATGCGGACGCGGGTGCCGGCGGCGTCGGCCGCGTCGAGCAGTTCGGGTACGGCGAGGGCACCCGCCGGGTCGTCCTCGACGACCAGGAGAGTGAGATCGCTGCGATCGGTGCCTGTGACTGTGCCTGTCATGGGAGTGGCGTCCGTTGGAGTGGCGTCGCCGGGTCCCGCAGCGGCAGAGACGTTTCTCTGACGCGGTACGGATACGGGCATCGGTCCGGGTTTCCTTCCCTCCCCCCGAGGGTGCGCAGGGCGCCGGGTGGCGTCCCGCCCGTCCCGGACCATAGCGGTAGGGCGGTGCGCAGCGGAATGGTGATCAGCCTGTGAGAGGACGCGGCGTGCTTGGCATATGCCGCGGAAGGGGAGGTACTTGCCCCCGCACGGTCCCGCACGGGGGCCCGGGCCCATGAGAAACGTCACGCCCCGGACGTGGCCCCCGTCACGCCCACCGGGCCGTGGAGGTGGCTCGTGTCACGTGGGACGGGCGCGCCCGGAGGGTCGGGGCGCGAAGGGCGGACGGGGCGTGAAGGACGGACGGGGCGTGAAGGGCGGGCGGTCACGCGGGGCGGACCACTCCCAGGATCTCCATCGAGCCCGCGCCCGCGAGGGTCACGTTCCGCCCCGGACGCGGCGCGTGCACGATCATCCCGTTCCCCACGTACATCCCGATGTGGCTCGCGTCCTTGAAGTAGACGATCAGGTCGCCGGGCCGCATGTCCTTGATGTCCACGTGCGGCAGGAGCCGCCACTGCTCCTGCGAGGTGCGCGGGATGCCCCGGCCGGCCGCGCCCCAGGAGCGCTGGGTCAGCCCGGAGCAGTCGTACGAGAGCGGCCCCTCGGCGCCCCAGACGTACGGCTTGCCGATCTGGGCCGTCGCGAACTCGACCGCCTTCCTGCCCTCCTCGGTCGTGTCCCCCTTCAGGCCCTTGAGGACGCCGGTGCCGAGCCAGGTCGTCTGGGCCCGGTTCAGGGCCTGCTGCTCCAGGAGCCGCAGCCGTTCGCGCTCCTCGGCGGCGAGTTCGGACTCCAGCTTCTTGGCGGCGGCGATCTTGTCGTTGATCTCCTTCTTCGCCTTCGCCTGCCGGACGCGGTTGGCCTCCAGCCGGGTCCAGTTGGTACCGGCGTCCTTGGCGTAGGTGTCCAACTCGGCCTGGGCGCGGGTCATCTCGCCCAGGAGGTCGTGGGTGGCCTTCGCGCCGTCCTTGAGCCGTCCGGCGGCGTCGAGGAAGAGCTGCGGGTCGTTCGTGAGGACGAGCTGCGCGCCCTCCGGGAGCCCGCCGTTGCGGTACTGGGCGCGGGCGGCGGCGCCGGCCTTGGCCTTGAGGTCCTCGATCTTCTCGCGTCCGTCCACGATCATCCGGGCGAGCCGGACGAGTTCGGCGGACTGCTCCTTCGTCCTCTCCTCGGCGAGGTTGTACGCGTCGGTGGCGACGGCGGCCTTCCGGTACAGGTCGTCGATCTCCGCGCGCACCTCCTCCAGGCTCTTCTTCGGCGGGGGAGGCGGGAGCGGCGAGGCGGCGGCCTGGAGGGTCAGCGCGGGAGAGGCCAGCACGGTCAGGGCGCAGATCACGGTGATCGCGGCGGTGGCGTGGCGGCGTCGGTTCACGAGCTCCCCCTCTGGTGACCCAAATCTGATTTACCGTCAGTAACTTGATGGTGGCCTGGCGATAGTGCCATGCGAAACCGGAAAGCGACAGAGGAAACCGGGGCCTGTCGGGCCCATCCCCCTCACGGGGGACGAGTGGGGTGCGTGTGGCGTTCCCTCCGTACGGGAAATTCGACGGGAGTTGGGGAAAAAGCAGGGAAGCCCCGGGGGGGCGCGCGGACCCTCCTACGGACGCCCCGTCATCCGCGCGGCGCCAGCGCCTCCCAGCGCACCGTCACCTCGCCCTGGCGCCAGCGGCGCGGGCCGTCCGTCAGCGGCCAGTCCGCCGCGAGGTCGCGGACGGAGCGGATCCACCGCTGCCGCGCCCCCAGCGAGGCGTACGGGGCGGCCGCCGCCCACGCCCGGTCGAAGTCACGCAGGAAGGCGTGCACCGGCTCGCCCGGCACGTTCCGGTGGATCAGCGCCTTCGGCAGCCGTTCCGCGAGGTCCGAGGGCCGGTCGAGCGAGCCGAGCCGGGTCGCGAAGGTGACGGTGCGCGGGCCGTCCGCGTCGAGCGCCACCCACACGTGCCGGCGGCCGATCTCGTCGCAGGTCCCTTCCACGAGCAGCCCGCCGGGCGCGAGCCGCCCGCAGAGCCTCGCCCAGACGGCCGCGACCTGGTCCTCGTCGTACTGGCGCAGCACGTTCGCCGCCCGGATCAGGGCGACCCGGCCGGGCACCGGCACCTCGAAGCCGCCGTGCAGGAAGGAGAGGCCCTCCCGCTCGTACGGCTTCGCGGCCTCGACCCTGGCCGGTTCGATCTCGATGCCGTAGAGCCGGGTGCGGGGCTCGGCGGTGCGCAGCCGGGCCAGGAGCTCCACGGCGGTCCAGGGGGCGGCCCCGTACCCGAGGTCCACGGCGAGCGGCGGCTCGGGGAAGCCGCGCAGGGCGGGGCCGTGGACGGCGGCGATCCAGCGGTCCATGCGGCGCAGCCGGTTCGGGTTGGTGGTCCCGCGGGTCGGGGTGCCGACGGGGCGGGTGGTGCGCGGGGCCATGCCATGAGCGTAAGGGGTGCGGGGGAGGGGCGGCCCCGGGCGGTCGCGGCCCGGGCGGAAGGGCCCTGACCCCGGGCGGAAGGGCCCTGGCCCCGGGGGAAGGGCCCGGCCCCGGGGGGTGGTCGGCCGGGAAGGGCCCCCGCCCGGACGGTGGCCCCGGCAACGAATTGGCAAAGCACCCCTTTGCCGGAAATGAAAGGGGCCATTCCGGTGTTGTGGCGGCTGGAGGACGTTCCGCGCCCTCCACCTGCCATGCCCGCCCAGCTCAGCTCAGCCAGCCCCGAGGCCCGTGAGCGGCCCCCGAGCGGAAGGACCGCCGACGTGAGCCAGTACGTGTCCCGGTTCGCCGGCACCCGGCACCGGCACCCGGCGCCGGCCAGGCTCCGGCTCCCCGGCCGGCACCGCACCCCCCGGCGCGTGGCCATGCTCAGCGTCCACACCTCGCCGCTGCACCAGCCCGGCACGGGGGACGCGGGCGGCATGAACGTGTACATCGTCGAGCTGGCCAAGCGGCTCGCGGCCATCGACATCGAGGTGGAGATCTTCACCCGGGCCACCACCGGCGGCCTCCCGCCGGTCGTCGAGCTGACGCCGGGCGTGCTCGTACGGCACGTGGACGCCGGTCCGTACGAAGGACTGGCCAAGGAGGAGCTGCCGGCGCAGCTCTGCGCCTTCACGCACGGCGTGATGCAGGCGTGGGCGGGCCACCGCCCCGGCCACTACGACCTGGTGCACTCCCACTACTGGCTCTCCGGCCACGTCGGCTGGCTGGCCGCCGAGCGCTGGGGCGTCCCGCTCGTGCACGCCATGCACACCATGGCGAAGGTCAAGAACGCCGCGCTCGCCGAGGGCGACACGCCCGAGCCCGCGGCCCGGGTGATCGGCGAGACGCAGATCGTCTCCGCCGCGGACCGGCTGATCGCCAACACCGCGGAGGAGGCCGACGAGCTCGCCCGCTTCTACGAGGCCGACCCCGGCAAGATCGCGGTCGTGCACCCGGGCGTCAACCTCGACCACTTCCGGCCCGCCGACGGGCGCGCCGCGGCCCGCGCCCGGCTCGGACTGCCGCAGGACGCGTTCATCCCCGTCTTCGCCGGCCGGATACAGCCGCTGAAGGCCCCGGACATCCTGCTCAGCGCCGCCGCCCGGCTCCTGGAGCAGGACCCCTCCCTCCGCTCCCGGATGGTCGTCCCGGTGGTCGGCGGCCCGAGCGGCAGCGGCCTGGCCAAGCCGGAGCAGCTGCAGAAGCTGGCGGCCAAGCTGGGGATCTCGGACGTCGTGCGCTTCCACCCGCCGGTGGGGCAGGACCGTCTCGCCGACTGGTTCCGCGCGGCGAGCGTCCTCGTCATGCCCTCGTACAGCGAGTCCTTCGGCCTGGTCGCGATCGAGGCGCAGGCGGCCGGCACCCCGGTCGTCGCGGCGGCGGTCGGCGGTCTGCCCGTGGCCGTACGGGACGACGTGACCGGCTTCCTCGTGCAGGGCCACGACCCGGCGGACTACGCCCGGGCGCTCGGCCGGTTCGTGGCGGACCCGTCGCTGTCGGCGACGATGGGCGCGGCGGCCGCCCGGCACGCCGAGTCCTTCGGCTGGGACACGGCGGCCTCGGGCACGGCGGACGTGTACACGGCCGCCATGCACGACCACCGGCTGCGCGAGAACCGTCGTCGCGTACGCTCGCACCATGGCTGAGGACGTTCGGCGGATCATCGAGGACACGTTCAACGACGCGGAGCTGGACTGGGAGTCCCCGGAGCCCGGCTCGTACGTCGTGAAGCTCCCGGGCACGCGCAAGCTGTTCACCACCCTGTCGCTCCGGGTGGGCCGCCACTCCCTCTCCCTGAACGCCTTCGTCATCCGGCACCCGGACGAGAACGAGGCGGGCGTCCACCGCTGGCTCCTGGAGCGCAACCTCCGGCTGTACGGGGTGGGTTACGCGGTCGACGGCCTCGGCGACGTCTACCTCGCCGGCAAGCTCCCGCTCTCCGCCGTCACGCCGGAGGAGCTGGACCGACTGCTCGGCTCGGTCCTGGAGGCGGCGGACGGCGACTTCAACACGCTCCTGGAGCTGGGCTTCGCGTCGGCGATCCGCCGGGAGTACGAGTGGCGGGTCTCGCGCGGCGAGTCGACCCGCAACCTGGACGCGTTCAAGAACCTGACCCGGAAGTCGTAGCCCCGGGCGGCGCGCGGCCGCCGGGTGACGCGGTCGGATCCGTCCCCGTCCCGGCCCCCGCCTGAGATGCTGGTGAACGGCCACGAGAGTAGCGTGGAAAGGGTGATTGAAGGGCCGTCCGGAAAGTCCCTCGGCGGTTCTGCGGCCAAGAAGCGAGGTGGCCGGGCCGCGGAGCGGCTGGAGGAGTTCCTCGCTGCTCGAAAGCCGGTGGAAGCGGCTTCCCGGGCGCCCGGAGAGGGCACGGACGACGAGGACCCCCGCCGGACCGACGACGACTCCACGTCCTCGGACCCAGCGTCCTCGGACCCAGCGTCCTCGGACCCAGCGTCTTCAGGCTCGACGTCTTCGGACTCGGTGTCCTCGGACTCGACGTCCTCGGACTCGGCGCCCTCGGACGGAACCGGTCCTTCCGAGGGGTCGAACTCCCCTGATTCCCAGGCCGACTGACGGCATCGGCCACCCAGAGAGCGCTCGCCTGGCCGACGCATGGCGTGAAGTGCCTGCGCCGGCGCCCAGGAGGTACAGCGATGCAGAAACCGACCGCTTCCGGCCGGCACGCGCCACAGCGCCCGCAGGGCGGCAAGGCCCTGGTCAGACTGGTGCAAGAGCTCACCCGTGTCGGACTGGACGAGGAAGCAATCGCCGCGATCCGCGTGGCCGCCCCTGACACCGCACCGCACGAGCTGGTGGCCAGGGCCGCGGGGCCGGAGACGGCCCGGACGGCACGGGAGGCGGCGGCGACACGCGAGGAGTACGGCGACCCCGGCGAGTACGGCGCTCCGGTCACGCAGAGCGTCGCCGCCGAGTACCGGGCCGTGGCAGAGCACCTGGCCGAGCCCGCCGCCGTGGCGGGACCGGTGTGGCGCTCGATCGGCCCGTGGACCGTCCCGAACGGGCAGACGTACGGGACGAGCCGCGTCAACGTCTCGGGCCGGATCTCCTCCATCGCCCCCGATCCCGCCGACCCCGCGCACCTGCTCGTCGGGGCCGCCAACGGCGGCGTCTGGGAGAGCGACGACCGCGGCGCCTCCTGGGCACCCCGTACGGACGACGCGGCGACGCTCACCGTGGGAGCCATCGCCTTCGACCCCGCGGCCCCGGGGACCGTGCTCGCCGGGACGGGAGAGGGGAACTGGTGGTGGTGGCTGGGCGCCGGCGTGCTGCAGTCGACCGACGGCGGTACGAAATGGACGCCCCTGTGCACCGATCCGTTCGTCGGGCAGGGCTTCTTCGACCTGACCTTCGACCCCACCCGGGAGAACACCGTGCTCGCGGGCACGAACCGCGGGCTGTACACGTCCACCGACGGAGGGGCCAGCTGGACCCAGCGCAGGTCCGTACGGACCTGGTCGGTCTCGGTCTCCGGCACGGGCGAAGCGCTGGCCGCCTGCAAGGACGGGCTCTTCCGCTCGACCGACGGCGGAGCCGTCTGGAACGCCGTGGCCCTCCCCGGCGCGACCACGCCCTTCCTCCGGTGCGCCGTGGCGACGGCTCCGTCCGACGCCGCCGTCGCCTACGCGTGGGCCGCCTTCTCCAGCGGGCCGCCGAAGCTCTGGCGCAGGGCCGGCGGCACCTGGACCGCGGTGAAACCGCCCGCCGCGGACACCGGCCAGGCCAGTTACGACTGGTTCCTCGCAGTGGCCCCCGACCGTGCGGACCGGGTGTACGTCGGGGCCATCGACGCCTACCGGGGCGAACCCTCCGGGACGACGTGGAGCTGGCGCAACATCTCGACCAAGTCCACCGGCGACTCCATCCACCCCGACCAGCACGCCATCGCCTTCGAGCCCGGCAGTCCCGACGTGCTGTACGTGGGCAACGACGGCGGGCTGTTCCGCAGTCCCGACCGCGGCATCAGCTGGAAGCACCTCAACAACGGCTTGGTCATCAGCGAATTCGAGTACCTGTCACAGGACTTCGGCTCGTCGCGCTGGGTGCTGGGCGGCACGCAGGACAACGGCACCGTCCGCTGGACCGGCTCCCCCGAGTGGACGCACGTGCAGGACGGGGACGGCGGCGACTGCGCGGTCAACCGCGCTCACCCGGACACCGTCTTCCACACGTTCTACGAGATGAGCCCGGAGCGTTCCGACAGCCGGGGCGAGCCGGGCAGCTGGTTCCGCGTGGAGCCGCCGGTGCCGGACGGCGAGGACTCGCTGTTCTATCCGCCGATGGAGACCAGCGCCACCAACGGCAGCACCGTCGCGCTCGGCGGCGGCGCCCTCTACGTCTCGCGCGACGACGCGGCCCACTGGACCCGGCTGAAGTTCCCCACTGCGGGCACGGCCAGCGCCATGTACGTCCCCCACGCCGACCAGGTCCTCGTGGGCACCACGCTGGGCGAGCTGTACCGCACCACCTGGTCGGGCAGCGCGTGGAGCGCGCTCAGCGCACTGGCGACGCCCAGGAGCGGGGCCCAGGTGTCCGACATCCACGTCGACGCCACCGACACCCAGCGAATCTGGGTGACGCACAGCCAGCCCGGTGGCGGTCGCATCTGGCACTCCACCGACGGTGGCGGCAGCTGGACGAACCGCTCCGCCGGACTGCCCCCGCTGCCGCTCAACGCGGTGGAGGTCGACCCGACCGACCACGACCGCGTCTGGGTGGCCGCGGACCTGGGCGTCTACCAGAGCACCGACGGGGGAAGCACCTGGCAGACCTTCTCCGACAGACTGCCCAACGCGTTCATCGGAGACATCGTGCTGCATCCGCACGCCCGGGTGCTGCGCGCGGGGACGCGCAACCGGGGCGTGTGGGAGATTCCCGTCGACGGCTGGCCGACCGAGCCGGTGTGCGGCACCCAGTGGACCGGCACGCTGGCCGGCGGCGCGAAGCAGACCTGGTCCACGGTCGACTGGCCCGCGACCTGGCACGTCCTGTGGACCGTCATGCCGGTCACCCCCAGGCCCGGTGCTCCTCAGCTCCGCTGGACCGTCCAGGTGGAGCGGGCGTCCAACGAGTACGTCACCTATCGGATCGCCGTCGTCAACCTGACCTCGGAGCCGGTCTCCCTGGAAGGCCGTTACGCGATCCTCAGCCGTTACTGAAGGGGAATCGGCCATGTGGACCAATACGCAGTTCACCGGCTCGCTGGGGCCCGGCGCGACCCAGAGCTGGTCCACCGTCGACTGGCCCGCGAGCTGGCACGTCGTCTGGTACGTGGTGCCGACCTCGCCGGCTCAGGGCGCGCCCCAGGTCGACTGGGACGTCGCCGTCGAGCGGGCGTCCGAGGACAAGGCCACGTACTGGATCACCGTCAAGAACCTCACATCGAAGACGGTCACGTTCGAGGGCCGGTACGCGGTCCTCGACAACTGACCCGAGCGGTGCCCGGCGGCGCAGGGAGATGACCGCGATGCGCATCACCATCGAGATCGACGTTCACGACGAACCCGCATCGACGACGACAACGGCGACGACGACGGGCGCGGCCGCGGCCGCGACGCGGGAGAAGCCGACGTACACGGGGAACGCGCGGGACGCCGGACCGGCCCCCGTGGGCCTGGCCGCGAGGAACGGCACGGTGTGGGAGCCGCCCGCCTTCACCGAGGCGCCACCGGACCGTGCCGCCGACGCTCCCGCCTCCGGCTCCCATGCCCGGGGAGGAGCGCCGGCCGTGCTGTCGGCCGGGCGGGCGCCGACCGAGGAGGAGATCGCGCGATGAACACGACGCCCGGGCAGCTCCGAGGACGTGTACGCGCGCGCGGCTGGCTGGAATCCGCCGCCGCGGCCGTCAGCGCCGTCGTGCTCGTACTGACCCTGGTCTGGCACGACTGGATCGAGCGCGTCTTCGGCGTCGAACCCGACCAGGGCAGCGGCTCACTGGAGTGGGCCGTCGTCGCCGTGGCCCTCTGCGCCACCATCGTCTTCTCGTTGCTCGCGCGCAGCGAATGGCGCAGAGCCAGGGTGCCGCGCACCGAGTGACCCGTTCCTGCTCCTCGTCCGCCCGGGAACGGGCGTCGGCGTTCCCGGACGGCGGCGCGGCGGGCGGCCTACGGGACGGGCTGGGAAGCGCGCCCGGCCCCGGCGGTGTCCTCGCCGACCGCTTCGCCGGACACCCCGCCGGAAGCCTCGACGGTCTCCCCACCGGGCTCCTCGGAGAGCGCCTTCCGCAGCCGCGTGGAGTACCCGACCGCCGAGACGACGCCGATCGCGGCGGTCGCGGCCCACAGGACGTCCGGCCCGGGCCCGTCCACGATCGCGCCGGCGCCGATCGGGGCGACGAAGCCGGCGACGGCCCAGGACATGCCCATCACGCCCTGGTAGCGGCCCCGGGCGTGCTCGGGTGCGAGGCGGGCGGTGGCGGCGGCGTTCGTCGGGACGTGGATCATCTCGCCGACCGTCCAGACGACCACGGTCGCGGCGAAGGCGACGGGGGAGCCGGCCAGGGCGGTGGCGCCGGTGCCGAAGGCGAAGAGGAGGGCGGAGAGGCTCAGCAGGAGGACCGGCGAGCGCTTGTCGGTCAGCTTGTTGACGAGCAGTTGGAAGCCGACGATCACGATGCCGTTGACGGCGATGACGACGCCGTACGAGGAGGGGGAGAGGCCCTGGTCCGCCATGGTGAGCGGCAGGCCGATCCACGGGGCGGTGAAGACGAGGCAGACGAGGAGGTTGAGGAGGACGAGCGTGCGGAAGGGCGCGTCGCGCAGCACGGTGACCATGCTGACCTTCTCCTCGGCGACCGGCTCGCCGTGCCGGTCGACGGCGGCCTCGGGGCGGGTCTCGGGGAGCCGCAGGAAGACGATGACGGCGCAGAGGACGGTGGCGACGGCGTCGACGACGAAGAGGGTGCGGTAGCCGAGGAAGGCGGCGGCGCCGCCTCCGATGGAGGCGATGGCGAAGCCGAGGTTGAGGGCCCAGTAGTTGAGGGCGTACGCCCGGCGCACGTCGTGGGCGGGGACCATGTCGGCGATCGTCGCGTTGATGGAGGGGCGGACGGCCTGGACGGCGACGCCCATGAGGAGCACGACGAGGGCGATGCCCCAGGCGCTGGTGACGACGGCGAGCAGCAGGGCGCAGGCGGCGGCCGCGAGGTGCATGGAGACCATGGTGGGGCGGCGGCCCCAGCGGTCGGTGAGCATGCCGCCGAGGGGGGATCCGGCCACGCCGCCGAGACCGTGGAGGGCGACGACGAGACCGGCGAACCAGGCGGAGTGCCCGAGCTCGACGGTCAGGTAGAGGGAGAGGAAGGTGAGGACGAAGGCGCCGGTCCGGTTGACCAGGGTCGACAGCCAGAGCCACCAGAAGCCCTGCGGGAGTCCGGAGACCGTCGCACGGGCTGATCGTCTGAGCGAATCGATGGACATGTGTGGCGGCCCCTTGTGGTGCGTAAGCCCTGCTTCCGGCTCTCGTAACTTACGTATCTCATACGTCGGACGCCAGCGAATTGACGACGCGCGTCAATCCTCAGCGGTCTATTAGGCTCGTACGCATGGCCGACGCACCGTACAAGCTGATCCTCCTCCGCCACGGCGAGAGCGAGTGGAACGAGAAGAACCTGTTCACCGGATGGGTGGACGTGAACCTCACCGCCAAGGGCGAGAAGGAGGCGACGCGCGGCGGCGAGCTGCTCAAGGACGCCGGCCTGCTGCCCGACGTGCTGCACACCTCCCTCCAGAAGCGCGCCATCCGCACCGCGCAGCTCGCCCTCGAGGCCGCCGACCGCCACTGGATCCCGGTCAACCGCTCGTGGCGCCTCAACGAGCGCCACTACGGCGCCCTCCAGGGCAAGGACAAGGCCCAGACGCTCGCCGAGTTCGGCGAGGAGCAGTTCATGCTGTGGCGCCGCTCGTACGACACCCCGCCGCCGGCCCTGTCCGACGACAGCGAGTACTCGCAGGCCCACGACGCCCGCTACCAGACGATCCCGCCGGAGCTGCGCCCGCAGACCGAGTGCCTCAAGGACGTCGTCGAGCGGATGCTCCCCTACTGGTACGACTCGATCGTCCCGGACCTCCTCGCCGGCCGCACGGTCCTGGTCGCCGCCCACGGCAACAGCCTCCGCGCACTGGTGAAGCACCTGGACGGCATCTCGGACGCCGACATCGCGGGCCTCAACATCCCGACGGGCATCCCGCTCTCCTACGAGCTGGACGAGAACTTCAAGCCCCTCAACCCGGGCGGCACCTACCTCGACCCGGAGGCCGCCGCGGCCGCCATCGAGGCCGTCAAGAACCAGGGCAAGAAGTAACCCTTACCCGCGAAAGAGCCCCCTACCTGCGGTTTTTCCGCTGGGAGGGGGCTTCTTCATGGGCTGGGGCCGTGTGTGGGCCGTCAGCCTGTGCGTCGGGCGGCGGGGCCGACGAGGATCCTGACGCGGAACGCGATCAGGAACGCCGCTGGGGCCACGTATTCCCAGGGCATGTCGACCCACAGGGCGATGGCCCCGAGTGCGCCGGCGGTGATGGGTGCGGGGGAGCGTCGAGGGGCTATGTCGATTCGAACGATGGGCGGTACCATCGAGACCTCCTACGTGTTCTCGTCCTGTCCAGGGCTGGGCATGAATGGAGCGAAAGACCGCCCCCTGGCCGGGGCGGTCTTTCCATTCACGGGTGAACTTTATGCATGATCGTGAGGCTCTCGCAAATGCCCAGATGGGAGGGTGCGGGAGGGGGGTCTGTTTCCTCTCGCTCGCCTACTCGGTAGCCCGATCTGATCTGCGGGGATCAAGTGTCAAGCCATCAAGCCATCAAGCCATCAAGCCATCAAGCTCTAAGCTCGCGCTGTAACTTCAACTGACACCTGCATGGCTACCTGCATGGATACCTGCACTGCTTCCTGTATGGATACCTGCACTGCTTCCTGCATGGCTACCTGCGCCGCAACTCCAAACCGTGGCAACCCAAATGTTCTACGCGAATAACATTCGGATTGCGTTGCAATGTTGAGCGTCGAATCTTGATGTAATTTTAAGTTGAGATTACAGGGCTGATTTGTTAGCCGAATTAGCGAGTGAAATATTGCTCTAGATTATTGCGTGATTCGGTTTGGGTAGATGGACGAAATCGCGGTTCGGGTGCGTTCGCGACTGCTCGGCATCAGGTGGGCGTACACCCGCAAGGTCAGCCCTGGGTCCGAGTGGCCCAGGTACTCCGCTAGGGCCTTGATGTTCTCCCCGGCGTCCAGCAGCACCGACGCGTAGAAGTGCCGCAACGCGTGCATCCCGTGCTCACGCGCGGAGGCGTAGCTCTGCTGCCCCTTCTCCCGTTCCGGGATGACGCCGGCCGCGGCGAGCGCGGGCTTCCACTGGTCGGTGTTGAACATGTTCCGCCAGACGTGGTTGCCCAGGGGAGCGGTGAAGATCAGCTGCTTGGTCACGTGCTGCCCCCGCTGGGTCATCCACGGCAGCGTGATGTCGACGGGCGGGAACTTCGCCAGGTGGGCGCGGAGCGCATCGGCGACGGGCTCGGGCAGAGGTACGTCCCGGAGCTTGCCTCCCTTCGGCGGGGCGAACACCGGCTTGCTGCGACTCAGCTTGAGCTGCTGGACGACGTGCACGGTGTTCGTTGCGAAGTCGATCGAGTCGGCGCTCAGACCCAGGATCTCGCCCTGACGGAGTCCGCATCCGGCACCGATGTCGACCATGGCCTGATACCGGTCGGGCAGGGCGGCACGGACTGCGAAGACGCGGTCAGCGGTCCACGGAACCACTCGCTTGGTCTCGACGGCCGGCGCCTTCACCGAACGAGCGGAGCACGGGTTCTTCGGAAGGTGGCCGTCGTCCACGGCCGCGTTCAGCACGGTGCGGACGTTGGAGTAGATGACCCGCGCGTACGACCCGACCACTCCGGCCGCCGTCAGATCCGCGACCCAGTCCCGGATGTGCTCGGGCTTGAAGGATCCGAGCGGCCTGGAGCCTATGTAGGGGAAGGCGTGAAGGCGTAGCTGCGACTCCATCGAGAAGCCCGTGTTCGGGTCGGCCTGATGGTTCCGGAGCCACTTCTCGCCGTACTGCTGGAAGGTGATCCGGCTCGCGCGGGGATCGATGTACTGTCCCCGGGACATGTCCGCCTCGACCTGGGCGAGCCACTGATCGGCGAGACGCTTCTGTCGGTCGGGAAAGCTCTTCGACTTCTCGGTCCCGTCGGGGCCGACGTACCGGGCTCGGTACCGCATGCCGGTGCCGTGACGCTCGCTCTTTACCCGGCGGGGCTTTCCGTCGGGACCGGCTTCCGTCTTGAACCACCGGTCCTGAATGTGTCCGGCCATCAGGCTGCACTCTCCTGATCCATCAGCGAGCCCACCCACGTACGGACGTCCTCCGGGTCGTACCGGAGGTGTACACCGACACGGAAGCCGCGAGGGCCGGTGCGCTTGCGGCGCCACTGGTAGACGGTCTCCAGCGGGACGCCCAGGAGGTCCGCGAGGTCGGTCGGCGTGAGGTATCGCTCGGGCAGAGCACGGGCCATGGTCACCACTCCCCATTGGTGTCGTCGGCGTCGAGTTCGGTTCTGATCTCTCTGGCGTGTTCGCGGTTGTGCTGGATGTCGCGGCGGATGCTGGCGGCGAGCCAGGACTCACCGGGGGTGGCGCCGTGGCCGGCGTAGGCCCAGTGGGCGACGACGAGGAGGGTGGCCTCCGGGTTTTCGTCGGGGTCGGGCAGGCCCAGGGCGGCGCGTTGCTGGGCGGCGCGGTAGTCGGCGCGGACCTGGCGCAGGGCGCCGAGGGTGGTGGAGTAGGCGCGGGATTTGGTGGAGAAGTGGCCGCGGAAGCCGAGCATGTGCGCCCAGGCCCTCAACCGCCGGTCGGGGTAGGCGGCATCCAGGTCCATGCAGGCGGCCATGAGGCGCCGGGGGTGGTCGGGGATGTCGAGGAGGATCAGGGCCTCCTTGTTGCCGACGGGGCGGTCGACGGTGCCGGTGGTCTCGGCGGCTTTGGTGGCGTACTTGGCCACGTAGGCGGCGACGGCCTGCTCGGTCAGGTCCTCGCCCTGGCCGAAGGCGCCGATGGGCTGGACGTCGAGCTGGGTGCCCCAGGTAAGGGTGAGGTCCTGGCCGACGCCGTACGCCGGGGCGGCGGGAACGACGACGCGGACGCGGGCAGCGGCGGCCCGGATGGCGTCGGTGAGCAGGCCGAGGGTGGCCCAGGCCGGGGGCGGGGTGGCCGGTCCGCCGGGGCCGTCGAAGCGGATGACGGCATGGAAGTGGACGGCGCCGCGCTTTTGGTACTCGGCGACCTTGCCGAAGGAGACGCGGGACTGTTCGCGGGCGGCTTTCTGGGTGAGGCCGGCGCGGGCGGCGATCTCCCGGCGCAGGTAGATCGTGAAGTACCGCCACAGCTCGGAGGCGTGGTTGTTCCACAGCACCGCGCCCGCGTAGTCGTACGCGGACGGATCCAGCGGGGTGCCCAGCTCCGGGGCGTCCTCGGCGTGGCGGGTGCCGCAGCGGCAGGGCCGGTTCCCGGGCCGGTTGTGGACCGGGCCGAAGGACGGGGCGGTCAGCGTGGCGAAGACCCGGGGGTGATCGCGGATGGTTTCCGGGGTGCCCTTGTCGGGTGCGCCGGTGAGTCCGGCGCGGATCAGGTGGTAGGTGTCGCCCGCGTAGGTCCAGGCACAGGCCGGGCAGCGGGACGCGCGCCGGTTGCCGCAGGCGACGCGCAGGACGCCGCCGGGTTCGGCGTCGGTGTTGTAGGCGTGGAGCACGGTGCGGGTGGCGGGGTCGAGGGTCTTGGTGGCGCCGGTGAGGCGGATGGGGGCGGTGCAGCCGCCGGTGCGGCGCAGTTGTTCGGTGAGGCGGTCGAAGCCGGGGGACCCGGCCAGCCGGAGCAGGTCGCTCAGGGTGGCCGGGTCCAGGCCCGCCGCGGTGGCGGTGTCGGTCAACGGGTCACTTCCCCGCGCGGACGAGGGTGGCCGGGGTGGTGCGGGTGCCGGTGCCCTGGCAGGCGGGGCAGGCGGCGGCGAGGGTGCGGCGCTGTCCGTCGGGGGTGCGGGTGCCGGTGGTGATGTGGACGACGGGGAAGCCGTCGCAGTGGGAGCAGACGCGCGGGGCCGGGGTGGTCTGGGACATGATGAGTACTCCCTTTCGGGTCCGGTGGATCTGGAATGGGGTGGAAGGCGCCCGGGGCGGCGGTTCTTTGGCGAGAGAGCCGTCCCGGGGGCCGCTCAGTGGGTGTTGCGCCTGCCGTGGCCCTTGGCCGCGTACATCGCCGCGTCGGCGGCCGACAGAGCGTCGGTGAGCGACGGCACGGGCAGCTGGTCGCGGAGGCAGCAGCCGACCGAGGCGGAGACCGGCAGAACGTGCCCGTGGTGGGTGACCGGGGTGTCCAGGGCGGTCCAGAGGTCGAAGAGGTTGACGGCGCCGAGATCGGGGACGATGCCGGCGAACTCGTCCCCGCCGAGCCGGGCGGCGATCCCGTGCCGTCCGCACCAGGCGGTGAGCCGCTGGGCGGTGGCGGTGAGGACGGCGTCGCCGGCGGCGTGGCCGTGGGTGTCGTTGATGGCCTTGAAGTCGTCCAGGTCGACCAGGAGCACGAGCGCGTTCGGGTGCTTGCTCAGGAGGTGTTCGGCGCGGGTGCTCCATCCGGCGCGGGTGTGCAGGCCGGTCAGCGGGTCGCGGCGGGCGGTGGCCAGACGGCGTGCGAGCAGGCCGCCGTGCAGGGCCCACCCGAGGGCCGGTAAGCCCGCGGCGGCGAGGGTCTGGGTGTCCATGGGAGTCACCGGCCCTTCTGCAGGTCGCGGACGAGCAGGCGCAGGACGACGGCGATCAGGGCGACGGAGACGCCGGTGAGGGCGACGGCGAGGAGCATCGAGACCAGGACGGCGCCGACGACCAGGACGACGGCGCCACCGCCGGCGGCGAGGGCGAGCGCGCTGCCTGGGGTGAGCTGGACGGTGGTGCGGGCCGGAGCGGCCGGCGCCGGAGTCGGGACGGGCGCGGTCGGCTCAACGTCGGCGGCCAGAACGGGAGTCGGCTGAACGAGCGGCGTGACGATGCCGGTCGGAAGCGGGTTGACCGGGATGCGCGGTCGGAGCATGACGGTTCTCCCTACTTGGTGATCGGGTCGATGAGCGGGGCGAAGAGGCTGTCGGCGAGGAGGTAGCCGCCGAGGAGGAGGACGGCGACGAGCCACCAGGGCGGGCGGATGAGCTTGATGCCGAGGCCGCCGACGACGATCAGGGCGAGCCAGAGCGGAACGTCCACGAGACGGGCTCCTTCGGATTCAGCGGGGCTGGCAGCGGTGGGTGCGGGCGGCGAGTTCGGCGGCCGGGCGGGTGTGGTAGTCGGCGGAGAAGTCGCAGCGCGGGGCGGTGCACACGGCGGTGTGCTTGGTCCGGCCCCGGCCGTCGCGGTGGGTGCCGACCTGCACCGGGCCGATGCGGATCACGTCGTGGAAGCGGTTCGGGCGCATAGGTGTTGCCTCCTTTCTGGTCAGGCGAGCTGGAGGGCGATGGAGTCGGCGAGGGCGGCAGGCATGCCGTGGCGGGTGCGGAGGGTCTCCGCGTCGATGGGGGCACCGGTCTGGGCCCGGTGGGCGTCCGCGATCTTCTGGGCGTGGGCGAGGAGCGCGGGCGGCACCGGGACGGCAGGCGCCGAGGGGGCGGGCTCCGGCCGTTCTTCCTGCGGGACGGGCTCCAGCAGGGGCTCCTGGGCGGCGGGTTCGGCCGGCGGGAGCTCGGGAGCCGGTTGCGGCGCCGGCTCCGGAGCGCGTTCCACGATCAGCTCGGTCACGGGCTCTTCCGGCGCGGGCAGTTCGGACTCCGGCACGGGGGCGGGTTCGGGTGTGGGGTGGGAGGCGTGGGCGAGGAGGGTGCCGCCGAGGAAGGCCAGGGCGGGCCATCCGGCGACGAGGATGCGCAGCCAGGCCGGGACGTCGGTCATGTCGAGGAGTCCGGCGGTGGCGACGTTGGCGCCGAGCGAGGCGATGAGGGCGATGGCGAACCACAGCCAGGCGTCGCGGTTGGCGGTGTCGGTGCGCATCCGGCGCCAGGCGGCGACCAGCAGCAGGTCGACGGAGACCGGGTAGGCCCACGCCTTCCAGCCGTCCTGACCGGCCGCAGCCGCCAGGTCGTGCAGGTGGGCGAAGGACAGGGCCCCGGCGATGACGGCCTGGACCAGAACGGCGTCGAAGCGGATGGAGCGCGCCATGGTGTTCATCTCCCGTGGGCGGTCATTGGTCGTCGGGCGTGCTGGCGGCGCGGGGGCCGAGGAAGAGCAGAAGCTCCGCTCGTGCGGCGTCATCCGGTGCTGCGCGGTAGGCGGCTCGGGCGAGGCTGAGCGCCGTCGCGAAGTCGTCGGCGTCGATGGCTCGCTGGACCTTGCGGATCGCTACCTGGTTGGCGCGTTGCATGGGGGAGGTGCTCCTTTCCGGTTCGGGCATGCGGGGGTAGGGACCTGGCGTGAGACGGTCACGCCGACCGAGGGGAAGAGAGAGCTAGGCGGTGGCCGGTGCGGGCTTGGCCAGAGGGACCGGATCCGGGTCCCCGACGCTCGCCGGTGCGGCCGGGCGCCAGGCGGCGACGGCGGGCAGGTCCGGGGTGAGGTGCGCGTGCGCGGCGCAGACCTTGGCGGCTTCGGCGGCGGTGAGGGCGGGGGTGCGGATACGGGACCAGCCGCCGGAGGTGTCCCCGGCCACCGCGACGCCGGGCCGGTCCGGCGGGATGGTCAGCACCGTGACCACCGCGTCAGGGGCGATGTCACCGACGCCCATCTCGGCGGTCTGCTTGTCGTTGACCCGGTGCACGGTGCGGCCGGTGAGCTGGGCCCGCAGGGCGGTGGCGCCCTTGCCGAGGTCGGAGCCGAACCGCTGCCCGCAGACCTCCAGGAAGATGCCGGCGGCGCGGGCCATCTGCCCGAGGCGGATGAGCTGGGTGACCATCCGGTCCCGGCGCTCCTCGTCCTTCTTGGTCGCCACGAGGAACAGCTCGGCGACCTCGTCGACCAGGACCACGACCGGCACCGGGCGGACATGCTCCGGGAGGGCCCAGATGTCGGCGACACCGTGGGCGCTGAGCAGGTCGAAGCGGTCTTCCATCTCCCCGACCAGCCCGTCGAGCAGGCCGTCCGCCTCCTCCGGGGTGATGGCCAGGGCGGACAGGCGGGGCGCGTAACCGCGCTGCTCCACGCCGCGCTTGCAGTCGATGCCGACCAGGGCCACCGGCAGCCGGGCCAGCCCGGCGATCAGGTTCCGCTGGTACATCGACTTGCCCGACTGGTTGGCGCCCAGGGTCAGCGCGTGCGGGACCTTGAGGTAGTCGCGGACGAACGCGGTCCCGTCCTCTCGCAGCGCGACCGGCACCGTCATCGGCCCGGAGACCGCCCGGCGGGGCATCCGTACGCGGTGGAGGACGTCGTAGCCGGTCATCCGCAGCTCGACGAAGCCGGGTTTGGTCTCGACGACGGTGATGGAGTGGACGCCCCAGGCGTGCCGCAGCCGCTCGGAGGCCGCCATCACGTCGGCGGGCTCCAGACCGGCCGGGAGACGGAGGGTCACCCGCAGGCCGGTCGAGGTGCCCCGGAACCGACGGACCTTCGGCGGCACCGGCTGGACGTCGGGGCGGCGGCCAACGGTGCGGACCATGAACGCCCGCAGGCGAGACGGCTGCACCGTCAGCCCACACACGTCCATCGTCGACCGGTAGGTCAGCGCGAACCGCGTCGTCGCCACCGGCAGACCCGCCAGCGACCAGAACACCCGGGGTGCGCGGACCTTCGCGTAGCCGAGACCGCCGACGGTTCCGGCGAGCGGGAGGCCGACCTCCCATAAGGTCGCGATGTCCGTCATGGTCAGGCCCCCATCGGGGTCACGGCGACGGCGCGGAACGAGATGCCGTGCCGGGTCTGGCCGTTGAAGGTGTTCTCCCAGTCGCGGGCCTTCAGGCCGATCACCGACACCGGCATGCCCGGCGCGAGCCCGTCGGGGAGGCCGGTCTCCGGGATGGTGACCTGGTAGAGGTTGCCCTCGCCCTCGTCCGAGATGAGGAGCCCGACCGTGGAGAGGCCGGCGCCGGTCTCCCGGTCCACGGCGCGCTCACCGGTCTGCTTGTTCACGAGCTTCGGCGTGGGAGCGGTCGCGACGAACACGACGGCGGTAGAAAGGTCGATCTTGAAGGACGGCATGTCCACTCCACCGGTAAGGGGGGCTTAACAGCCCGAGCGTCGGATCCCCCGCACTGCTAAGGGGGGGTTAGCACCCAAGATGCATGCGACTGGTGCGAGGTGTCAAGCCCCCCTTAGCATGGGGGTATGAAGTCAGCCCTATGTCCGGTTTCGCGAGGTGTTCGCCGTGATTGAAGAAGTGCGGCGGGTCGCCGCCATGCAAGATCACGCGCTGCGCGTGAAGGCCGCCGTGGAGCTGATGGGGGACCTGCAAGCCGCCGTCATCGAGACCTCTCGCATGCGTAAGGAGAGCATCGCTTGGCTTCGTGACCATGGGCACTCCATGGCGGACGTCGCCAAGATGATGGGCGTCAGCCGCGCGCGCGTGGCGCAGCTCCGCGATGCCGGCCCCCCGCCGGAGCGTGCGTTCCTCGGTACCGAGCACGCCCAGGTGCTGGTGCCCATGCGGCCGGGCGAGCGGGAGTACGTGGCGCTCGAAGACAGCTCCACGGGACAGAAGCTGTTGGCGTTGGCGCATCGGCTGCAACTCGACGGAGACCTCGGCTACATCCCGACCTCGGGCGAGATCGACCTCAACCGCGATGACCTCATGGTCGTCTGCGGCCCGAAGACGTCGCCCGTCACCGCCGAGGCTCTGGGCAAGGACCCGCGGCTGGCCTTCGAGACCCTGCCCGATGGGCGTTGGGCCTTGACCGAGCGGGACGGCGGCGCCGTGCACACCTCTCCCACCGACAATCCTGAGACGCCATCGCCAACGGACATCGCGTATCTCGGCAGGCTGCCGAGGCCTGACGGGCAGGGCAGCTTCTTGCTCATCGCCGGCGTCCACGCGGTCGGTTCGCTGGGCGTGGCTCATTTCCTCTCCGAGAACGTCGCCGACCTGTACAAGCAGGTGGGTACGGCACCGTTCTCCATGGTGATTGCCGCGGACTATGACCCGAGCACGAAGGCGATCAGCAGTAGCCGTGCGCTGAGCGACGTCCTGATGCACGAAACCGTCTGACGTGCGCGTCGACTCCGCTAGCTACCCCCGCCCTCAGGGGCCGAACGAGGACTTCGCACTCTCCGACCCCACTGCGGCCGTGGTCCTGGACGGTGCCGGGATGGCACCGGGCATGAAGTCGGGGTGCAGGCATGGAGTCGCCTGGTACGTGGAGCAGCTGGGGACTCGCCTGCACGCGGAGGCCGCCCGGGGAGACGCGCCCCTGACGGTCTGCCTGGCGACGGCCATCGAGTCGACGGCGAGCCTGCACCGGGACACCTGTGTGGTCGATGCCCCGCTGTCCCCTTCCGCGACAGTGGCCATGGCCCGGGTGCGGGGTGACAGCTTCGAGTGGCTCGTCCTGGGGGACTGCACGGTCCTCATCCAGAGAGACGACGTGGTGACAGCCACAACGGACGACCGTCTTGCCCAGGTGGCATCACATGCCCGAGAAGTCCTCTCCAGGGCAGTCCCGGGGTCGCCAGAGCGGCAGCGAGCCCATGAGGCCCTGGTGCAGGAAGAGCGCAGCCAGCGCAACGTGCGGGGCGGGTACTGGGTGGCAGCAGCCGATCCGACAGCAGCGAGCCAGGCACTCACCGGCTCGGAGAGCACATCCCGGGTCCAAGGCGCAGCCTTGCTGACCGACGGCGCTGGGCGACTCGTGACGACGTTCCGCTCAACCGACTGGCAGGGCTACATGGCCTTGCTCAGCCACGGCGGCCCCCACGACGTGCTCCGGCAGGTCCGCGAAGCGGAAGCATCCGACCCCGACCTCAGCCGATGGCCGCGAAGCAAGCAGCACGACGACGCCACGATCGCGTACATCCGCCCATAAGAGCACTGGAGTTGTTACAGATTTCTCTACCTCATCAAGGCACCCGCCGCGCACGGCGCGGCGCGCGCGGCCCGTCGCCCGGGCCTGCGCTCCTGTCTCCGCCCCGCTCCAGCCCGGCCGCCGGCCGCACGCCTGCGGCTCGGGTTGATGGGCAGTCAAAGCAGGCCTTCAGGCACGGCAACCGTCACATGGCATGCGTAGCCACGAGCGCTGCCGACTGCGGCCAAGACGGGCGACCCAAAGGCGGCTAACAGCGAGGGAGGGGTGGCCGCTTGCGCAACGGCGTCTGGCTGCTGGGCCTGAGTAGGGCGGGGCGCCGTACCCCCGCCGTCACGGATGACGGGAGCGTGAGGCGACCACGCCACCGGGAAGGGGCGGGCGGGGAGCAGCTGCTGCCGCGAAGTGGTGCCAGCCGGTGTGGTCGCTCCGCGTCGGTACCGGTATCGCCGTGGCTGATGAGCGTGTCGTTGCAACGTCCCTCTTAGGATCTGGTGCCATGACGAGCCCCTTGGCACCCGACGATCACATTGGCGATCGGGAGGCCTTCAGTGCCTTCCTAGGCCGTCTTCGCGAAGACCACGCCGCCAACAGTCAGCAGTGGGAGAACGCAACGCTGGAAGGGTTCTTGGAGGCCCTGCAAGCCTGGACCGATGCCTCCCCGGGGTGGTACCGAAACTTCGGTCATGATCTGCCCCGCGAAGGTGACTGGACGTTCTTCGCTCGTGCTCTGACTGCCGCTCGAATCTACGAGTAGCTCTCATGGGCCGTGCCCCTGGCGTGCCCGATCGAGCGGGGAGTATCAGGGAACAACGGTCAGCCGCAGGCACCAAACAACACGACGACCCCTGACCGATTTACCTGGTCAGGGGCCGTTCACGTGCGCGGTGGGTGCGGGATTTGAACCCACGGCGACTCTCGCCACGACGGTTTTCAAGGTCCTTCCGCGCACCTTCGCATTGCAGCAGCCTTGGGCGAATACTACTGCGGCCGGCCTACCCATCAAGCAGGCTCGCCTGACCATCCCCCATCCCTACAAAGAGGTACTCAGTCGACCGCACGCGCCCAATCTTGTCTTTCTTCTTGATCACTTGAACCACGAACGAGACGTTCATCCCCAGCTCCAAGTGCATGCCCATCAGGCTTTCTGGTTCGACGCGCACCTCATAGGCCGCCGACCTGCGACTTACTCCAGCCTTGACTTTGACCAACCCTGATTCACGGAGCTCCGTAATGCGCCCCACGACGACTGCTCGAGATTTGTGCAAATCCAGGTTCCGCAGGCTTCGTACATATCCCTTTCCTCGCCCAGAAAGGAACGAGGAACGCACTGTCCCATCTAGGCTTTTCCAGCGCATCTCCATGGCCAGGTCAAACTTATCCAGAGCCTCAACTACGCCATCTAGACCCGGCACCATTCTTTCCCACTGGCGAACATCCTGCTCGTTCTCAGCCGCTTCCACGAGTTTCAGCAGGTCACGCATAGCAGGGTCGGCAGCGGAAGAATCAATACGCGCCAGCCTGGCCTGTTCATCCGAGTCGGAAAAATCTGAAACCTTAGGACGGACATGCAAAACCGTGCTGCCCTGCGAGAGGCCAGTTAGCTCCAGCTCGATATCCTTTCGAGCTGCAGCGCTAACGCCGTCCCTCAGCGGCTTAAGGAGAGCATCACCGATCCTGAAGTCGAGTGCACCGCTGTCCGCCGCTTCCCCCTTAAGGCGAACGGTCAGTTCCTCGTCGAGGCTTGCGGTCGGATCGTAGTGACGCGCCGCTTCTAGCCAGAACCGCCGCAGCTCCTCTTCGTAGCTGTCACTGTCCTGATGATCTTCACCCAGCTCAGCGAAGAAGTGTCGGTTGGCTTCCCGGTTGCGCTCAAGGGCACGTCGCTTCCAGCTCGCGCTCATAGCGTCACCTCCAGGTAGCCTCGCCGTGGCACTACTGTCTCAAGCGTGGGCTCTGTCTTGTCTACCCCATTGGGCCGACAGCGCTGCCACCAGTCGTCCCAGGCTCCCCGGTCCCGAAGGTACGCCTGATCGTCCGGCTCCAGCAGCTCGGCACGGAAGACGGAGACAACGGGGCGATACCCAACCCGCAGGGGGGACACTCCAAACTCGGCGAGCCTTGCCTTGCGATTGAACGCCGAACTGAGCCACCTTGAGCCCGATAGCCCCTTCATCGAGGCAACGACACCCTCGTCGATCAGCACCGTGAGGTCGATGTTCTGGGGGTTCAGCTTTGTGCTCACATAGCTCCCACCCAGCCAAATGGCATGGACGAGGCCTTGATCGCCAATGGTGTCCCTATGGCGGTCCTCAAGATCAAAGAAGCGACTCAGGTAGGTCTCTAGCCCATCCCAGAGCTGCCGGCGAGTATCCGAGCCGCTGAATCGCTCGTCTTCGACAAGCAGTCGCTCGGCACCTTCGGGGTCGAGCCTGTATCTGCCCGGCGGCAGGAAGCCGCTATCGCCCCACTCCGGAACCATATACCCCCCCTGGGTGCATAGCTGTTCCAGATGATGATCCTCTGGTACGCGACTGTCGGCAAGAGCTCGTCACTCGACGTAGCCTCATGCCGTTAGACCGGGATGCACAGTCGCGCTCGCCGCACAGCCAGAACATCCTCGACGTGCTGTGAGGAAAGGGCACAGGGCGCGGCCTATTCGTGGACGGCAGGGCCGCGCCGAAGCCTCTACCGCCTCGTGACCAGCAGCAATGCGCGGGACAGACACGCCCTCCGGAGTCGTGTGCCTCGCTGTGCAGTAGCCCTTCGGCCGCAGTACAGGCTCGCTCAGTAGCTGACGAGGACGACGATGTTCGTCAGGAGCAGAAGCGTGAGGACGGCGAGGACCGAACGGCCGAACAGTCGGGATCGTCGTCGCGCCACAGCGGCGACCTCTTCGGCCGTCCTTCCTTCGGGACGTGGGTGATCCCGCCACCGGCCTGTCCCTACCCAGATCACCACCAGGAGCAAGACGATGTAGATCGTCCATTCGCCCAGTCGATACGGCGTCACTTGCGGGCTCCTCTTGTTGGCGCGGCGGGGAGCGTAGCGCGGCAGCGGGAGATCGCATCACCCGGGGATAGGTATGTGGTTCCGGGGTCATCTCTGAGCCTCCCCCAGACAGGCCGGGGATGCGACCATTCCCTTCAGAGTTGGAACCCCCGGAAGCCGACCGCGCCGGTGGACGCTACCCCGAGGCACTGACAGAGGGTGGCGAAGACCGTGCCACATCCGTGCCAGATCGTGCGGGGAACTGCGGGGAACGAGGGGCGTGCTCGGGCTCTGGGGTGCCGATCAGCTCCCGCAGCATCCGCGCAGGCCAGGTACGGCCCCGCCCTCCCGCTCTCCTAAAGAGGTGTTCTCACCTGTTGTGCGCCCCAATGCCCCTGCGGACAGGCGTCGTGCGCCCGCATGCGCCTTCCGCAGAGCCAGGAGCGCTCGACACACTCTGCTGGTCTGTCCGTCTGATGGCACCAGGGGGAGTAGTGGCTCGAACGCAGTCCAAGTGCGGAGCGCTCACGCAGAAGGGGACTCGGTGTCAGCGCCTTGCCATGATCGGAGCGTCCAGGTGTGACCGTCACCGCGGCGAGTGGTCCTCCTACGAGGTTCAGAAGCGCAAGGCGAAGAAGAAGCGGAAGTAGCCGGCCGCTGGGCCGTGTCTGGGCCGTGGAAGGGCGATCGAGGGCGGCCAACCGTGACAGGTCATGACCGCTGAGCCGCAGGTCAGGGGCTAACAGCCCGATACCGCCCCAGGTCGGATCAAGAACCAGGGCAAGAAGTAACCTTCACGCCTCGGAGCCCCCGCCCGCCGGTTTCCGGCGGGTCGGGGGCTTCTTCTCGTTCGGGCGGTGTCCGGCGGGTCGGGGGCTCCGTCCTGTTCGGGCGGTGTCCGGTGGGCGTACCAGGTCTGTGACAGGGCGGGGTCCGGCGCTTTCGCGGTGACGGGGGCGTTGCTACGTTCCGGCCGGAGGGTGGCCGTGTGGACGGCCGCCCGTGAAAGAGGGGCTTCCCGATGAACGCCGACCGTCTCAGACCCGTTGTCCTCACGCTCGCCGCCGGCGCGCTCGCCGCCGTGCTCACCGGATGTCAGCAGGGAGGTGCCGCCGCCGGTGGTGCCGCGCCGAGCGCGCCCGCCGCGAGCACCTCCGCTCCCGGAACGGCCGGATCGGGTGGGGGCGGCACGCCGACCGCCGCTCCCACCGCCGCCCCGACCGTCGCTCCGGTCGTGAAGAAGCCGGCGTCCCCGAAGACCTCCGAGCCCGCGCCCGCGCCGAAGCCCACCGCCAAGCCCGCTCCCGCCGGCTGTGTCGACTCGACGCCCGGACCCGACGACGTCGACCCCGACGAGTTCGCCCTCTACCGGATCGAGGAGCTCGACGGCAGCACCGGCAAGGTGAACCTCGTCGTCCAGCACGGGGCCTGGGGCTGCGGATCGCCCGACTCCGACGGCGGGCCGTTCGTCGTCACCGGCGAGGAGAGCCGCTGGGCCCTCGACCAGGCCGCGTACGTCACCGCCACCAACCCGATCGTCACCAGCACCGAGAACCAGCGGATCGGCGTGCAGGAGCTGATCGACTGGGTGAACGCCCACCCCGACTCGGGGCTCGTCTTCCGGTACGAGACCGGGGACGACGGGGCGATCCACCGCCTCGAAGAGGTCTTCACCCCGTAGGGCCCCGTCCCGTCCCTGCGCCGGACGGGTGAGGGCGAAACCTTCCGGCTGCGGTGCGCCGCTTGGGGAACAGGGGAGGGGGTTAGAGGTGGGACGACCTTGGCCGTCTCCACCGAAACGAGAACCCCGTGCGTCTCCGCCACTCCGTCGCCGCCGTCTGCGGCGCACTCGCCCTCACCGCCGCCCTGGCCTCCCCGGCCCACGCCGCCACCGGCGACTTCGGCTACCGGTTCGTCGGGATCGACGGCTCCCAGCAGTGGATCACGCTGCACGACCCGGCGAGCGGCGAGTGCATCACGATCGCCGAGGCCGCCGACCCGGGCGCCTCCGAGCCCGCCTTCGCGCCGCACAACGACACCGACGAGTACGCGATGGTCTTCACCGGGACCGACTGCTCGGGCGACTCCTGGACCCTCCGGCCCCACGGCCGCCCGGCCGGTGACCGGCTGAAGCTGCGTTCGGTGATGTTCTTCAGGCCGTAGCGGGCCCACCCGATATCGACGGGCGGAGACGGCGGCGGCTCGCTACCGTCCACCGCATGAGCACGTCACTCCGCCTGGAGCGGGTCACCCCCGCCAACGTCGACGCCGCCCTCGGCCTGCGCGTCCACCCCCACCAGGAGCGCAACGTCGCTCCCGTCGTGAAGTCCCTCGCGGAGGCGTACGCCTTCGGGGAGAACGCCTGGCCGCGGCTGATCTTCGACGGCGACGAGCTCGTCGGCTTCCTGATGGCCTTCCTCGACATCCCGTGGGACGAGGAGCAGGACCCCGACGACCGGCGCAGCGGCCTCTGGCGGCTCAACATCGCCGCCGGCGCCCAGGGCAGGGGGTACGGGCGGTTCGCCGTCGAAGCCGTACGCGACGAGCTGCGCCGGCGCGGCGAGCGGCTGCTCCACGTGACCTGGGAGCCCGGCGAGGACGGGCCCGGCGCCTTCTACGAGCGGCTGGGATTCCGTACGACCGGAGAGGTCAGCGGCGGCCAGACCGTCGGCGTGCTCGACATATAGGGAGACATGCGGGACGGCGGGGGGGGGGGGGGGGGGGGGGCGCCCCCCCCCCCCCCCCCCCCCCCCCCCCCACGGCCGGTTCCGGGGTGGCGGGCGGCGCGGCGACCGGGCGGGCGGGCCGGTGGGCCGGAACTGGCGGAGGGGAGAGGTGGGGCATTCCCGCGATATCCCTTGATCGTCTGTTTTCGGCAGAGTAAAGGAGCCGTCAAATCCGCTGGTGAAGCGTGGTGTTGATGGCTCTTTGATCCCTAGGGTGCGGATGACCGCATCGCATTCCTCGCGTGCGGTGACGCCCCGCCGGAACCGGCCGGGCGTCGTTTTGTGCTGCCCTGAAGTACCTGGAGATGTTATGAGGGCGTGGTATGCCCACCCACCCATGTGGTCCAGACACAGACGTAGATCACTGTCGGTGATCCTGGCCTCCGTGCTCGCGGTCCTGCTGTCCCTGGTGACGGTCCCCGAGGCGCAGGCCGCCCGCGGACCCCACCCCAAGGTGTGGACGCCGCCGAACACCAAGCTGGACAAGACCAGGTCCGTCGAAGGCGCCACGGACCCCGGCGAGCTCGGCACCTCCGCCGACCCCCGCACCGCCGGCCGCTGGCGCGCGGCCCGCAAGCCGGTGCCGACCGGTACGGCCACCGTCACCCTGCCGCACGCGCCCGGCGCCGGCCGCAAGGCCGCCGCGATACGCGCCGGCCGCCTGCCCGTCTCCGTGGCCGACCTCGGCGCCGCGAAGCCGGCCGGGCCCACCGGGCCCACCACGTCCGACAGGGGCGCGAGGAAGGCCGCCGGCGGCACCACCGCGGACGCCGGCACCGCTTCCGGAGCCGCCTCCGTCAGCGTCACCGTCAGCGACCCGTCCACGGCCAGGGCCGCAGGCGCGTTCGGCAACCTGATCACGGTGCGCGGCGCTTCGCCCGCCGCCGAGGCCGGGCGCGCCGTCCGCGTCGAACTCGACGTCACCACGTTGCAGGGCACCGGCGCCTGGCGCGACCGGGCCCGCCTCGTGCGGATGCCCGCCTGCGCGCTGACGACCCCCGCGAAGGCCGGCTGCCGTACCCGTACGCCCGTCCCGTCCACCCTGGACCCGTTCACCGGGAAGCTGACCGCCGACGTCACCCTGCCCGCGACGGGCGCCACGGAGACGAGCGCCGCGAGCGGCGCCCGGCGCTCCCCCGCCCCGTCGTCGACGTCCGGCGCCATGGTGCTCGCCGCCGAGCCGGCCGCCTCCGGTTCGGGCGGCTCGTTCGCGGCCACCCCGCTCTCGCCTTCCATGTCGTGGAGCGCGGGCTCGAACGCGGGCAACTTCACGTACAGCTACACCTTCTCCATGCCGACCGCGATCGGCGGAGCCGCGCCCAGCGTCATGCTCGGCTACGACTCCTCCACCGTCGACGGGATGACCGCCGCCTCCAACTCCCAGGCGTCCTGGGCCGGTGAGGGCTGGTCCTACACCCCGGGCTTCATCTCGCGGCAGTACAAGCCGTGCCTGAAGAGCGGCATCGACATGTCCGGCGACGAGTGCTGGGCGGGCCAGACCCTCAGCCTCAACCTGGCCGGACACTCCGGCCAGGTCGTCAAGGACGACACCACCGGTGTGCTGCGCCTCCAGGGCGACGACGGCACGAAGATCACCCCGCTCACCGGGCTGAACAACGGCGCCTGGAACGGCGAGGGCTTCAAGGTCACCACGACCGAGGGCACCGAGTACTACTTCGGCGCCAACCACCTGCCCGGCGGGGACGGCACCGACCCGGCCTCGAACTCGGTCAACACCGTGCCGGTGTACCACCCGAAGGCCGGCAACCCCTGCTACAGCGCCTCCACCGGACTCGCCTCGTGGTGCCAGATGGGCTGGCAGTGGAACCTCGACTACATCGTCGACCTCCACGGCAACCTCATCAGCTACGCGTACGACCAGGAGGACAACTGGTACGCCCGGGGCGGCGGCCAGAACAACGGCAACGGTGCTCCCACCAAGTACCAGCGCGCCTCCCAGCCCCGTACGGTCTCCTACGGCCAGCGCCTGCCCGAGCAGGTCGCCGCGAAGGGCGGCCTCAAGCCCGCCGTCGTGATGACCTTCACGGCCAAGGAACGCTGCTTCGAGACGAGCGGCTGCGAGCCCGCGGACCGCACCCTCGCGAACCAGAGCCGGTGGAAGGACACCCCGCTCGACCAGAACTGCGCGAGCAGCGGCACCTGCACCGTCTACGGCCCCACCTTCTGGACCTCCAAGCGGCTCGCCGAGGTCAAGACCGACGTCCTCGTCGGCACGGGCTACCGCACCGTCGACAACTGGACGCTCACCCACGGCTGGTCGTACCCCGACGACACCACCCAGAGCCCCACCATGTGGCTCCAGTCGATCAAGCGCACCGGCTCCAACGGCCTCGCCGCGCTCGACCTGCCCCCGGTCACCTTCACGGGCATGCAGATGCCCAACCGGGTCGACGAGGTAACCGTCACCGCCCCGCGGTTCAACCGGCCCCGCATGACGGAGATCGTCACCGAGACCGGCGGCCGCATCAACGTCGGCTACAAGCAGGTGGAGTGCTCGCGGCTGGCCGGCACCATGCCCGCCTCGCCCGAGACCAACACCATGGCCTGCATGCCGGTCAAGTGGGTCAAGCCGGGCTCTCCGGCGGGCACCGCGCCCTCGCTCGACTGGTTCCACAAGTACCTGGTCAACTCGGTCACCCAGGAGTCCCGCGTCACCTCCGGGGTCGCCCGGGTCACCGAGTACGCGTACGGCGGCGGAGCCGCCTGGCACCGCAACGAATCCGAGTTCGCCGACGACGACAGCCGCACGTACGACAACTTCCGCGGCTACGCGACGGTGACCACGACCACCGGCAACGGCACCGACGGCCCCAAGAGCAAGTCCGTCGCCACCTTCCTGCGCGGCATGGGCGGCCAGGTGACCGACACCTGGGGCGGCACCATCACCGACGAGGAGGAGTACGCGGGCTTCGTCCGCGAGACCCAGACCTTCGAGTCGATCGCGCCGGACGCCAAGGTCCTCAGCGGCGAGCTGAGCACCCCGTGGCGGTCGGAGGTCACCTCCACCCACACGCCGTCCGTGTCCGGACTGCCGAAGGTCACCGCCCGCTTCGTCAACACCTCCCAGGTCCGGGAGCGGTCGCGGCTCGCCGACGGCACCTGGCGGGAGACCAAGCGCGAGGTCACCTACGACACCGACCTCTCCCACGCCGCGCGCGTGCAGAAGGTCGACGTCTTCGGTGACGTCACCAAGCCCGAGCAGCGCCAGTGCACGGAGACGTTCTACGCCTCCGGCGCCAACCCGATGCTGATCGAGCTCCCGTACCGGGTCCTGACCCTTGCCGGGCCGTGCGGTGCCACGCCGAACGCCGCCAACACCATCGCGGACACCCGCAACCTGTACGACGACCAGCCGCTCGGCACGGTCGGTGCCCGCGCGCTGCAGACCTCCACCGAGGTCCTCAGCTCGTACAACGCGGACGGTTCGGCGAACTACCGGGTCACGGCGAAGGCCGCCTTCGACAAGTACGGCCGCCAGGTCTCCACGACCGACCCGAACACCAAGGACGCCACGCACCCGAACGGCGCGACGACCACGACGGCGTACACGCCGGCCGAGGGCGCGCTGCCGACCTCCGTGGCGGTCACCAACCCGCTGGGCTGGACCTCGACCACCACGATGGACCCGGGCCGCGGCCTGCCGACCCGCGCGGTGGACGAGAACGGGCGCTTCACGGACGAGGAGTACGACTCCCTCGGCCGCCTGGTCGCGGTGTGGAAGCCCGGCCGCGACAAGGCCACGCAGTCCCCGAACCAGAAGTTCTCGTACGACCTCAAGACCAACCGCGACGCCCCGGCCGCCATCACCACGCAGAACCTGCGCGAGGACGGCAGCTACGGCACCAGCATCCAGATCCACGACGGCTTCGGCCGGGTCCGCCAGACCCAGGCGCAGCCGCCGTTCGGCTCCGTCGGCCGGCTGATCTCGGACGCGATCTTCGACACCCAGGGCCGCCAGGTCCAGACGACCCCGTCGTACTTCAACAACGACTCGGGTCCGACGCCGGTCGTCTTCGTCCCGCAGGACGCGCAGATCCCGGCGCAGACGTGGAACGAGTACGACGGCCTGGGCCGGGTGACGGTCAGCAAGTTCATGTCGTACGGCCAGGAGCAGTGGCGCACGACGACGACGTACGCCGGTGCGGACCGGATCGACGTGACGCCGCCGCCGGGCGGGTTCGCGAGCTCGACGATCACGGACGCGCTGGGGCGGACGACGGAGGTCCGGCAGTACAAGTCGAACGCGCCTGCGGGGGCGTACGACGCGACGACGACGTCGTACGACATCGCCGGGCACCCGGTGCTCCGCAAGGACTCCTCGGGGCACGAGTGGCGTTACACCTACAACGTCCTGGGCCAGGTGACCAGCAGCTTGGACCCGGATTCGGGGGAGAGGCGCAGCACGTACGACGCGGGCGGCCGGCTCACCACGGCCACGGACGCGCGCGGCCGGTCGGTCAGCCAGACGTACGACCTGCTCGGCCGGCAGACCGCCGCATACGAGGGGACGGACACCACCGACCCTTCGAAGAAGACCCTCGAGTGGACGTACGACGCCAAGGCGAAGGGCAAGCCGGACTCGGCCACCCGCTTCGTCAACGGCCAGGCGTACAAGTCGACCGTCACTGGCTACGACATCGGCTACCGCCCCACCGGCGCGTCGGTGACGATCCCAGCCAGTGAGGGTGCCCTCGCCGGCACGTACACATCTTCGGTGACGTACACCCCGGTCCTCGGCCTGCCGAAGACCACGACCCTGCCGGCGGCCGGCGGCATGACCGCCGAGCGGCTGACCAACTCCTACGACGTCGACGGCAACTTCATCGGCTCCAGCGGCAAGTCCGCCCTGGTCACCGATGTCCAGTACGACGCCTTCGGCCGACCCACGCGCACCACGGTCGGTCCGTACGGCTCTCAGGTGGTCACCACCCAGCTGTACGACGCCGGCACCGGCCGGGTCACCCAGTCCACCCTGGACAGCCAGCTCGCCGGCAACCACGTCGACCTCACCACCTACACCTACAGCAAGGCGGGCTCGCTCACCTCGGCCCGCAACGTGCAGGACGGCACCAGCGTCGACACGCAGTGCTTCACCTACGACTACCTGGGCCGGCTCAGCGCCGCCTGGACCGACAAGGGCGGCATCACCACGGCGCCCGCCCCGTCGGTCTCCGGCATCGGCGGCTGCGCCAACCCGGCCGAGCCGACGGCGGCGGACGCCGCCACGCGGATCGGCGGCCCGTCGCCGTACTGGCAGTCGTACGGGTACGACCTGACCGGCAACCGCACCAAGCTGGTCCGGCACGACCCGACCGGTGTGACGACCAAGGACCAGACGGTCGACCAGACCTTCGCCACCGGTCCGAACACCCCGACCACCGCACCGGACACGGGCGGCGGCACAGGCGGCCCGCACGCGCTGACGACGTCGAAGACGACCGTCGGCACTGACGTGAAGACGGCGACGTACCAATACGACGCCGCCGGCAACACCACGGCCGTCACCGACACCTCCGGCACCAAGAAGATCAACTGGAACGGTGAGGGACGGATCGAGTCCGTCGAGGACACGGCGGCGAAGGGCACGACGAGTTACGTCTACGACGCGTCCGGCAGCCAGCTGATCCGCCGCTCGCCGGGCAAGGTCACGCTCTACGTCGGTGCCGACGAGGTCATCCTCGACACGGCGACGGGCGCGCTCTCCGACACCCGCACCTATCCGGCGCCGGGCGGTCTCTCGATCACCCGCGTCACCAAGGCCGGCACGGGCAAGCTGTACTACCAGGCCGCCGATCCGCACGGCACCAACGGCGTCCAGTTCGAGGCGGGGACCCTTGCCACCGCCCGTCGTCCGAGCGACCCGTTCGGCAACGCGCGCGGCACCCAGCCGGGCGCCGGCGTCTGGGCGGGCAGCCGCGGCTTCGTCGGCGGCACCCTCGAGGACACAGGCTTCACCACGCTGGGGGCACGGCAGTACGACCCGGTGACGGGGCGCTTCCTGTCGGTCGATCCGCTCTTCGACGAGGGCGACCCGCAGTCCTGGAACGGTTACGCCTACGCCGACAACGACCCGGTCGGCAAGTCGGACCCGGATGGCACGTGCATCGTCTACGACGACGGCATGTGCGGTGGACCCACCTACCGCCCCAAGCCCACTGGCTCGGACGGCTCCGGCACCCAGACGGACACCGGATCCACCTCCGCCACCCAGCAGGCCAAGGACGACAATGCGGCCAAGCAGGCCGCCGCTGCCGAGGCCCTGCGCCAGAAGCAGGCCGCCGACGAGGCCCTCGCCAAGGCCAAGCAGCAGCGCGAAGAGCTGATGAGCAAGATCGTCGACGTCGTCGGCGACCTGATCGGCTTCAACGACGCGCGTGACTGCTTCACCAAGGGCGACGTCATGGGCTGCATCAACACGGCCCTGAACTTCGTCCCGTGGTCGAAGGTCTTCAAGGCGGTGAAGGTCGGCATCCGGGCCTTCAAACTCTGGAAGGAGGGAGAGAAGGCGTACGACGCCTTCCGCGGCGCTCAGAAGATCGCCAGGGAGGCGGAGAGCGCCATGGTCGCGGCGCGGAAGACCGCGGACGAGGCGGCTGCGGCCGAGGACGCGGCGGTCGCGGCCGAGAAGAAGGCGGCGGACGACGCGGCCAAATCAGCCGATGAAGCGGGCTCCTGCCCCATCGGTGGTCCGCACAGCTTCCCGGCCGGCACGCTGGTCCAGCTGGCGGACGGCACGACGAAGCAGATCGAGACGGTAAAGGAAGGCGACCAGGTCCTCGCGACCGATCCGCAGACGGGTGTGACCCGCGCGGAGAAGGTCGAGCGGCTGATCACGACGCCCGACGACAAGGAGTTCACCGACCTGGTCGTGACCTCCACCGCCGGGACGACGGACAAGCTGACCACGACCTGGCACCACCCGTTCTGGGACGCCACGACGCGCCGTTGGACCGAGGCGAGCCGACTGGCCGCCGGCCACGAACTGCGCACCGCCGACGGCACGCTGATCACCGTCACCCGGGTCCGCAACTACCACCAGTCCGTGGTCACGTACGACCTCACGGTCGACCGCCTGCACACGTACTACGTGCTGGCCGGCGTGACTCCGCTCCTGGTCCACAACTGCGGCCCCACCCGGGACAACCTCGGTGACGGCAAGACCGCGGAGAATCCGGCGTTCGAGGACGACCCGTACAGCGAGGGCGCGGTCAAGGCTCGTAGCGATGAATGGCACGAGCACTTCAAGAACTACGAGCTCCTGACCCGCAACCACGAGCGGCTCGCCAGGAAGGTCGCCAACGACCCGAGTGTCGTGCAGCGATCGAACAGCCAGGGGCTGGACTTCTTCCAGAACCATTCGAACGCGCGAGGCTGGGCCAGCTGGGTGAACTCGCCCATCTACGACGGCACCAACATCGGTATGCCGGGCAACAACCAGATCCGCGTGATGCTGAACGTGAACACCGGCGAGATCGCCTGGTTCCCGCTCAAGAACGGAGCGCACAATTACGGCCTGCCGACCCTCTTCCATTACGCACGCCGTATCTGACCTGCACGCATGAGATGAGAAAGTGACAGGGCGGGCCGTCCACCGGGCGGCCCGCCCGGCTGTTTCACACGAAAGGACGCATGGAAATGGAAGTGGCCCGGGAGGCTGTGGAAAAACTCTCCGCCGCAGGATTCGCCTTCCGCGGGGTCATGGAGACGCTCGACGACCTACCCCCCGTCAACGTGGTCAGCTACATGTCGAACCTCGGCCCCGACAGCGGCAGGCACGGGTTCCTCCTGGCCCACGACGAGCAGGACCTGAGCAGTCGTTTCAACGAGGAATGGGAACGGCTGGCCCGCGAGAGCGGACTGTTCTCCGAGGGGGCGGAGGGACGCCCCGAGTTCCTGATCGGTGTCGACACCGTTCAGGACACGTCCGAGGACGCCGAGCTCCAGTCCTGGCGCTGGGTGCGGGTGGCGCTCGCCGACGGCTGGGACATCGCCGGAGCCGGGTGTGAGAACGGGATCCTGGGCGCGGGAGCGAACAACCCCGCCTTCATCATGATGTCGCTCGACGGAGAGGTCCTGATGGGCGGAGCCTACTGGCAGGACGGCATCGGGGCGACGGCCCTGACGCATCCGGCCCGCCTCCCGGAACTGCGCGAGCACGCCCGCCGCATCGCCGTCGACTTCGACTGGCTGGAACCCGAGCAGCGTCAGTGGGCCGGCCGCTGGCTCGAGCACGTGACGGCGCAGGATCGCTGACGAACGCCGTGAAGGCCGGTACCCCCGCGGGGGTACCGGCCTTCGACCTTGTGTCAGACGTCCAGCGACCCGGTCACGTCACCGGAACCGTGTGCCACCTCTGCGGCCGCGTCTGGTTGCAGTCGTACAGCTGCGGCCGCGTCCCGTTCGCCGTCGTGCCGTTCGGCAGGTCCAGGCAGCGGCCCGAGCCCGGGTTGTAGAGCGAGCCGTCCGGGCGGACGTACCACTTCTGGTTGACGCCGCCGTTGCAGGTCCACAGCTGCGGCAGGGTGCCGTTGCCCCAGGGGCCGTTGCCCGGGGCGTCCAGGCACATCCCCTTGATCTGGAGGCTGCCGTCCGGCATGCCCTTCCAGGACTGGGCGTCGGAGCCGTTGCAGGTCCACGCCTGGACCGCGCGGCCGTTCTCCGCGACGCCGCCCGACAGGTCGAGGCAGACGCCCGGGGCCATGTCCGAGACCACCGGGCCGGACACGCTCGCCGGGTCGACCGCGTAGTCGTGGACCACCACGTCGGCGATCGAGCCGTTGTAGAAGTTGTTCGCCTTGCCCTGGTACTTGTAGCGGCCCAGGACCAGCGAACCCGCCGCCGCCAGCTTCGTCGTGTGGAAGCCGGTCGAGGCGAGCGCGTCGTTGACATACAGCGTCATCTGGCCGGTCGTCGCGTTGTAGCTGACGGTCAGCTTCGTCCAGACGCCCGTCCGGGCCCGCGCCGCGCTGCTGCGCACGTCCGTGGTGTCGTACGGCCAGCCGCCGTTGTCGGCGGTGGCCATGCCGAGGTGCCAGTTGACGTAGCCGTTGCCCATGGTGGCGGGCCACAGCATGAAACCGCTGGCCTGGGTGTTGTCCTGGCTGATGACGACGCCGTCGGCGAGGGCGTTCGCCTTCGTCCACAGCGAGATCGAGAAGGACTTGGTCGTGTCGACCTTGAGCCCGTCGGACTCGATCACACCATCCGTGCCGTTGAACGTCGCCACCGTGGCCGGCGCGCCGTTGACGGTGTCGGCGGTGAAGGTGACGCCGCCCTTGACGGTGCCGGGGAACTTCCCGTACGCGTCCGGCGTCTTGCCCGCCGCGGCCGAGGCGAGCGACATGCGGTCGACGGGAGCGGTGGTGTCACCGAGCTCGGCCGGGGCCTCGAAGCCGGTGACGGTGCCCGCCGCCGCGCCCGAGGCGGTCTTGCCGCGCCAGAACATCAGCTTCTCGCTGCCGGCGGCGACGGCCCACAGGTCCGCCAGTCCGTCCCTGGTGGCGTCGCCGACGGTGCCGACCTTCGGGAAGGCCGTGGTGGTCAGACCGCTGCCGATGACGGACGAGGCCGGACCCGTCGGGGAGGCGAGACCGGACAGGTCGAGCCGGCCGTCGGACTTGGTGCCGATCGGGTACGAGCGGAGCGTGCCGTCGGTCAGGCTGCGGGTCCACAGCGTCGGCTGCGCCTTGCCGCTCGCCGAGCCGGGGTTGAGGAGCTCGAAGCCGCCCCAGTTCCCGGTGCCGGACACCAGGACGGCGTCCGCGTCGAGGCTGTTGATGCTGTTGGAGCGGTACAGCCACAGGTTGCCGCGCTCGACCGCGAGCACCGCGGTCTGGTCGGCGGCCAGGTCGCCGTCGAAGTCGTTCAGCGTCGCCTTGGGCGCGCCGAGCGCGAGGATCTGGGTCGCCTCGGACCAGTCCGGCACCCAACCGGCCGGCGCCGCGTCGAGCGGAGTGCCGTCCGGCGCCGCCCAGGTCGTCGGCTTGTCGACGGTCGTGTACGTGTTGAACGTGCCGTCACCCTTGTTGGGGTAGAGGTAGAGGTTCCCCTTCAGCGCGGCGTTGGCCGTGGTGTGCGCGAAGACGTCGTCGACGCCCATGGAGCGCAGCGCGCCGCGGTGCGTGGTCTGCGCGTCCTTCCAGGTGGTGCCCTGCGGCGCGAGGCCGAGCAGGGCGGCCTGCGCGATGGTCGGGTCGCTGTCCGCCGTCATGTGCATCAGGTTGCCGGCGGTGTCCGGCTTCAGGATGTCGCCGCGACCGTCCTTGTCGAGGTCGCCGGGGACGGCCGCGCCCTTCGCCGGGTTCCACGGCACGTAGAAGGTGTACGGGAAGGGCTGGCTGTAGTTGCCCGCCACGTCCATCGCCTGGACGAACAGGATGTTCGTGCCCCAGATCCGCGGCGTGTACGCGAAGCTGCCGCTCGCGCCCCGGACCACGCCGGGGTCGGAGCACTTCCAGCCGGTGACCGGCGTCGGGTCCGTCGTCCAGCGGAAGCAGGCGGCGCCGGAGGCGTTCAGGCCGCTGCCCGGCGCCGGGTCGGTGACGTTCACGGTGAACGTGCCGGTGTCGTTGATCTTCAGCTTCGGTACGACGTTGACCGTGCCGCTGGCCGGGAAGTCGGTGGAGCTGACGGTGAGCGCCGGCGGGGTCTTGTCGACCCGGAAGTAGCACCACGGGGTGTCGCCGGAGGAGAGCCAGCCGTCCCTGACGTTGGCGGTCCAGCCGTACTGGTGGCCGTCCGCGAAGGTGCCGCCCCAGTACTCGACCTCGCCGTAGCTGCCGGTCGGGCCGACGTCCTGCCGGACACTCCAGTTGGAGTCGTTGTCGTCCCAGATGTGGAAGTTGGTGTACAGCTGGTTGAAGCCGATCGGCGACCAGGTGTTGACCCGCAGCTTGATGAACTGGTTGGCGCCGACCCAGCCCGGGTTGTACCAGGCGTTGCCGCCGGGCGTCTGGCAGTCGTTGTAGCTGCCGCTGTCGGCGAAGCCGGGCGTCGGGACGGTGCGCGGGTACCAGATGGTGGGCGCGATGTCGTACTCGATGGAGATGGACGGGTCCGCGCCCAGGTGGTGACGGTAGTACTTCTCGTACTCGTCGTCGGCGGCGAAACCGACCGTCCAGTTGCCCCACTTCTCGTCGGCGGCCTTCTGCATCCACCACTTGACGTCGTAGTAGACGGTGCCGTTGCCGGTGATCCACTGGGTGCCGACCTTGGTGCAGCCGGCCATGATCGAGCCGGTGCCGCACGGCTGGTTGTTCCAGGTGGCGCCGCCCGGGATCAGCGGCGTGCTCCACAGGCCGATCGGCTTGTTGGTGCCGGGTGCGGCGGAGCTGACCACCGAGGCCGCCAGCGTGGCGCTCGCGATCTGGGCGGTGCCGTGCGAACCGTCGGCGAACAGCTGGGACGGGATGCCGAGCTGGAAGTACGAGCGGTAGCGCCCGTATCCGGTGCAGTCCGAGTAGCCGCAGTAGCCGACGCCCAGGCTGCTGAGCGTGTTGACGTTCGACGTCGTCGGGTGGTTCTCCTGGACCTGGGCGTTGACCTGGCGGTTGGCCTGGGCGTTCACCGTCGGGTCCAGGTACCAGGGGCCGGTGCCCTTGCCGAAGGTCTTCGGATCGGGCGTCAGGACCAGCGCGTCGGCGCTCGCCGTGACCTTCATGGTGGAGACGTTCGCCCCGTCACCCGGCTGCTCGGCCGAGGACCGGACACCCGGCAGGGGAGTGGCCGTCCCCGGCCGGGCCGACTTCGTCCAGCGCGGCGCGGGGGCCGCGTACGACGAGTCCCACTGGAAGGGGGTGGGCGCGTGCAGCCGGGCCCTGCCACGGGCGTCCTTGAGGACGATGTTGCCGGCGCGGTCGGCGGACAGGTTCAGGCCGGTGGTGCGCACCGGGAACCGGAGCTGCTTCAGCCGCGGATCGGCCGCGGCCTTCGCCGTCTTGACGACGACGACCTCGCGCCAGCCGCCGTCGGCGAGCGCGGTCATCCTCAGGTCCACGCCGGGCAGCACCGAGGCGTACGTGGCGGTGGCACCGCTCAGCGTCGGCTTCGGCAGGGCGAACGGCGCGGTCACGGAGAACCGCTTGCCGTCGTCGGTGGTGATGGTGGCCAGCGGGCCGGTGCCGCCTCCGGAGAGGGTGAGACGGGCGCCGGTCACGCGCGGGACGACGGTGTTCCCGGGGCCGGTGGCCAGCGTCGGGTCCAGCGCGCGCCAGTGGCCGTCCTGCCTGGTCCGTACGGACTGGGCGTGGGCCTTCGTGATGAGCCGGTGGCCGTTCGGCTGCGCGACGGTCTCCGACGTCTCGGTCGTCAGGGCGTCGACGGTTACGGGCCTGCCGGTCTCCCCGGCCTTGCGCAGGGCGTCCTGCACGGCCCTGTCGACGGCGGTGGCGGCCTTCGGCTGCCCGGTGGCCGGGTGCGCGGCCGGGCCGGTGCCGCCGGTGGCGGCGGTGACGGGCGATGCCGCCGCCGCGAGCGGCGCGGCGGTCATGCCGAGCGCGAGCGCGGTGGCGAGAGCCACCGTCCCCCGGCCGGCGACGCCCATCGTACGGACGCGGGACGGCCGGCTGGTCCGGCGTCTCGCGGCTATGTCTGACATGCGGTTCGAGTGTCCCCTCGCACGGGCCCGCCGGTCTGACGGCGGGCATACGGTCGGGAACGATGCAGGCTCGGACAGGTGGGGTCAAGCCACCTCGGCGGTGTGGGCGGCCTTGTCCGGTTTGATCACTGACGGAGCGTGGGCGCAGCCCTCGGGCACACGTGTTGAACTGCGCTTTCCGCTTCCCCGGACGGTCGGCGGGCTCGGTGCCCGACCGGCGGTCCGCGGCTCTCGCCCCGACCGGTTGTGCGCCGTCGTGCCAACTCCTGGGCGCAGGAGGTCAACGCGGTCGGCCGGGCCGCTCATAGCGTGAAGAAGTGCCGAGCCGCGGAGGCGGCGGGCGCCACCGATCGCTTCGAAAGGACCCCTCATGTTCGACATCGACAAGGTGCAGGCCGCTCCGAGCAAGGACCTGCTCACGCCCGACAACTCGGTCATGCTCTTCGTGGACCACCAGCCGCAGATGTTCTTCGGCACCGGCAGCGGCGACCGTGCCGCGATCATCAACAGCACCGTGGGCCTCGCCAAGGCGGCCAAGGCCTTCGACGTGCCGGCCGTTCTGACCACGGTCGCCGCCGAGTCCTTCTCGGGTCCCCTGCTGCCGCAGCTCGCCGAGGTGTTCCCCAAGAACGAGATCATCGACCGCACCACCATGAACGCCTGGGAGGACGAGGCGCTCGTCGCGGCGGTCAAGGAGACCGGACGCAAGAAGATCGTCCTGTCGGGTCTGTGGACCGAGGTCTGCCTGGTGCTGCCCGCGCTCTCGGCGCTGGAGCAGGGTTACGAGGTGTACGTCGTGACCGACGCCTCCGGCGGCGTCAGCCCGGCCGCCCACGAGCACGCGCTGCAGCGGATGGTCGCCGCCGGCGCCGTCCCCGTGACCTGGGTCCAGGTGCTCCTGGAGCTGCAGCGCGACTGGGCGCGCCAGGAGACGTACGGCGCCGTCATGGAGATCGTCAAGGCCCACGCGGGCGCGTACGGCCTGGGCGTGGTGTACGCGCAGTCGGTCATCGGCGCGCACGCGGCCGGCTGACGTCCGTGGACACCGGCATTCTGATCCTGCGTCTGCTGGTGGGACTGCTCGTAGCCGGGCACGGTGTGCAGAAGGTCAGCCGGCACCTGGGCGGCAAGGGACTGGAGGGCGGCACCGAGGAGTTCCGCGCCGACGGCTTCCGCGGCGGTGCCGTCACCGCGCTGGCGGCGGGCGGCGGCCAGATCGGCTCCGGTCTGCTGCTCGCCGCCGGCCTCCTGACGCCGCTCGCCGCCACCGGCGCCATCGGGGTCATGACGGTCGCCCTCACCGTGAAACGGCGCCACGGCCTCTGGGTGCAGAACGACGGATACGAGTACCCGCTCGTCCTCATCGGTACCGCCGCCGCCCTCGCCGCCACCGGTCCCGGCGCCTGGTCCCTCGACGCGGCCCTCGGCCTCGCACCGTACCCGCTGTGGTGGGCCGCCCTCGCGCTCGCGGCCGGTCTCGGCAGCGGGCTGCTCACCCGGCTCCTCCTGCACCGGCCCCCCGCCGACCCGGCGATCGCCGAGCGCTGAGCGCTCGGCGCGAGTAACGCAGACCGGGTCCGGCCGGCCGTGCGCCCCCGACCGGCCGGCCGGACCCACCCACCCACCCCCCCTTCTCCCCTCTCCCCGTACAGGAGCATTCGATGGACACCCTCACGTCTCCACACGGCGGCGGCCAGCCGCTGCTGCACCAGAACGGCGCCGAGACCCAGGCGTTCGGCACGCTCAAGCAGCTGCCGATCGGCCTCGGCCACGACACCCGCATGTACGCCTGTCAGCGGCTGAACCGCGTCCTCGCCGACACGCAGATCCTCCACTCCCTCTACAAGAAGCACCACTGGCTCATGCGCGGAGCGACCTTCTACTCGCTCCACCTCATGCTCGACAAGCACGCGGAGGCCCAGCTGGCCATCGTCGACGCCCTGGCCGAGCGGGTCCAGAGCCTCGGCGGCGTCGCCGTCGGAGACCCGCGCCACGTCGCGGAGCTGACGTCGATCCCCCGTCCGCCGGACGGCGTCGAGCCGGTGCCCGTCATGCTGTCGCGGCTCCTCGACGCGCACGAGCGGATCCTGATCGACGCCCGGGATGCCGCCGCCCGGCTCTCCGCGGAGGGCGACGAGGGCAGCGCCGACCTGCTCGTCTCCGATGTCGTCCGCACCGGCGAGGCGCAGGTGTGGTTCCTGGCCGAGCACCTCGTGGACACCCCGCTGGTACGCGGCTGATGGACGACCCGTACGAGAACACGCACGAGGACGCGTACGACGTCGTCGTGGTCGGCGGAGGACCGGCCGGAGAGGTCGTCGCCGACCGCGTCGTCCGGTCGGGGCTGACCGCCGTCGTCGTCGAGGCCGAGGCGGTCGGCGGCGAGTGCTCCTACCGTGCCTGCGTGCCGAGCAAGGCCCTGCTGCGTCCCGGCGCGGCCCGCGCGGAGGCCCGCTCGGTCGACGGGGCCCGGCAGACGGTCACGGCGCCGCTCGACCCGGCGCGCGTGCTCGCCCGTCGGGACCGCTTCACCGGGCGCGGTGACGACACCGGTCAGGCCGACTGGCTCGACGGCGCCGGCATCGCGCTCGTACGGGGACATGGACGGCTCGCCGGTGAGCGCCGAGTGGAGGTGACCGGGGCCGACGGCACGCTCCGGACGTTGCGGGCCCGGCGCGCGGTCGTGATCTGCACCGGCACGGAACCCGCCCTTCCGTCGGTCGAGGGGATCGACCGGATCGGCGTCTGGACCAACCGGCAGGCCACCACCGCCGACGCGGTGCCCGAGCGGCTCGTCGTCATCGGCGGGGGAGTGGTGGCCTGCGAGACGGCCACCGCGTGGCGCTCGCTCGGCTCCTCCGTCACCCTGCTCGTCCGTGACCAGGCCCTGCTGACCGGCTGGGAGCCCTGCGCGGGCGAGGAGGTCACCCGGGGGCTGAGCGATCTGGGCGTCACGATCCGCTTCGGGGTGTCGGCCGTCCGGGTCGCCCGTGACGAGACCACTCGTACCGTGACCGTGGAGACCGACGACGGCGCCACCCTCGTCTGCGACGAGGTCCTCGCCGCCGTCGGCCGGCGCCCGCGCACCACGGACCTCGGGCTCGGCTCCGTCGGGCTGCCGGTCGGCGGCCGGCTCCCGGTCGACGACACCTGCCGGGTCACCGCGGTCGACGGCGACTGGCTCCATGCCGTCGGCGACGTGAACCACCGCGCGCCGCTGACCCACATGGCCAAGTACCAGGCCCGTGCCTGCGCGGCGGCGATCGCCGAGCGGGCCGCCGGGCGCCCGGCCGTCACCGGCGGTGGGCAGCCGTGGAGCGCGGAAGCCGACCGTTTCGCCGTCCCGCAGGCCGTCTTCACCCGTCCCGAGGTGGCGAGCGTCGGCCTCACGGAACGCGCGGCGCGCGAAGCGGGTCTCGCGGTGCGCACGGTGGAGTACCGCATCGACGACGTCGCCGGCGCCGCGCTCCACGCGGACGACTACCGCGGCCTCGCCAAGCTCGTCGTCGACGAGACCCGGGGCGTCGTCGTCGGCTGCACCCTCACCGGCCCGATGGCGACCGAGCTCATCCACACGGCCACCGTCGCCATCGTGGGCGAGGTCCCCCTGGAGCGCCTGTGGCACGCCGTGCCCGCGTTCCCGACGGTGAGCGAGGTCTGGCTACGGCTCCTGGAGGCGTACGGCCTCTGAGCCGGGAACCCGCCGGCAAACGCGTCACCAACCGCACGCGTCACCATCCGAAGGCGGCACCACCCGAACGCTTCACCACCCGCACGCTTCACCACTTGACAAGGAACCCCTCATGCACCCCACGAGGCGCACCCTCGCCCTCGCCCTGCCCGTGGCGCTCACCGCCCTGGTCGGTGCCGCACCCGCGAGCGGCACGGCCGCCGCCGGTACCGACCGGCACGATCCCAGGCCCACGATCGTCCTGGTCCACGGAGCGTTCGCGGACGCCTCCAGCTGGAGCGGCACGATCAGGCGGCTGCAGCACGCCGGCTACCCCGTCCTGGCCCCCGCCAACCCGCTGCGCGGTCTCGCCGCGGACACCGCCTACCTGCGCGGCGTGCTGGCCACCGTCGACGGACCCGTCGTCCTGGTCGGCCACTCCTACGGCGGCGCCGTCATCAGTGGCGCCGCCGTGGGCGACAGCCGGGTGAAGGCCCTCGTCTACATCGCCGCGTTCGCCCCGGACAAGGGCGAGAGCGCGGCCGAACTCGCCGCCAGGTTCCCCGGCTCCACCCTCGGCGACACCGTGAACCCGCGGCCGTACCCGCTGCCCGGCGGTGGCACCGGCACCGAACTCGTCATCGAACAGGCCAGGTTCCACCAGCAGTTCGCCGCCGACGTCCCCGCCGCGGACGCGGCCGTCATGGCCGCCGCCCAGCGCCCGGTCGCCACCGCCGCGCTGGAGGAGAAGGCCGGAGGAGCGGCCTGGAAGACGATCCCGTCCTGGGCGCTGATCGCCACCGCCGACAAGAACATCCCGCCGGCCGCCGAACGATGGATGGCCCGGCGCGCCGGTTCACAGATCACCGAAGCGGACGCGTCCCACGCCGTGGCCGTCTCCCGCCCGGCCGTGGTCACCCACGTGATCCTCGCCGCCGCGCGGGCGACCGGCTGACGCTTCGACCCGCCCGTCCCGCACACCCTCCGAAGGAGACCCCTCATGACGAACCGACCGACCCTCGAACCCGCCGCCCAGGCCTTCGCCGACGCCACCGCCCAGCCGCCGTACCTCTACCAGATCCCCGTGGCCGAAGGCCGCAAGGCCGTGGACGACGTCCAGAGCGGCGAGGGCGTTCCCCTGCCCGCGGTCGACGAGGAGTGGGTCACCGTCCACGGCGGTCCCACCGGCGACGTCCGCGCCCGGATCGTCCGCCCGCGCGGCGCCACCGGCCCCCTCCCCGTCGTCCTCTACCTCCACGGCGCGGGCTGGGTCTTCGGCAACGCCCACACCCACGACCGGCTCGTCCGCGAACTCGCCGTCGGCACGGGGGCGGCGGTGGTCTTCCCCGAGTACGACCTCTCGCCCGAGGCCCGCTACCCCGTCGCCATCGAGCAGAACTACGGCGTCGCCCAGTGGATCGCCCGCGAGGGCCACCACAAGGACCTCGACGGCACCCGCATCGCCGTCGCGGGCGACTCCGTCGGCGGCAACATGACCGCCGCCCTCACCCTCATGGCCAAGCAGCGCGGCGACGTCCGCCTCGTCCACCAGGTCCTCTTCTACCCCGTCACCGACGCGAGCTTCGACACCGACTCGTACCACGGGTTCGCCGAGGGGTACTTCCTGCGCCGCGACGCCATGAAGTGGTTCTGGGAGCAGTACACGACCGACGAGGCCGAGCGCGCCCAGATCACCGCCTCCCCGCTGCGCGCCTCCACCGAGCAGCTCACCGGCCTGCCGCCCGCCCTGGTCGTCACCGCCGAGGCCGACGTCCTGCGCGACGAGGGCGAGGCGTACGCGGCGAAGCTCCGCGCCGCCGGCGTCCCCGTCACCGCCCTGCGCGTCCAGGGCGTCATCCACGACTTCGTGATGCTGAACGCGCTGCGCGAGACGCGGGGCGCGGAACTCGCCATCGGCCTCGCCGTCGACACCCTGCGCAAGGCCCTCGCATGACCGGGCCGTCCACGAGCATGCCGGTGGCGGGCCTCGCCCCCGCCCGGCGCCGGGAACCCGCGCAGGCCGACCTCCTCGTCCGCAACGCCAAGGTGTTCACCGGCGACCCCGCCCGCCCCGGGGCCCGCGCCGTCGCCGTCCGCGACGGCCGGGTCGCGGCCCTCGGTGACGACCACGACCTCGCCCACCTCGTGGGGCCGGGCACGCGGGTCGTCGACGCCCTGGGCCGCCGGGTGATCCCCGGCCTCAACGACTCGCACCTGCACGTCATCCGGGGCGGCCTGAACTACGTCCTGGAGCTGCGCTGGGACGGCGTGCGGAGCCTCCGCCACGCCCTGGCCATGCTGCGCGAGCAGGCCGGCCGCACCCCCAAGGGGCAGTGGATCCGGGTCGTCGGCGGCTGGACCGCCGAGCAGTTCGCCGAGCGCAGGATGCCGACCGTCGCCGAGCTGAACGCCGCCGCGCCCGACACCCCCGTCTTCGTCCTGCACCTGTACCAGTCGGCCCTGATGAACCGGGCCGCCGTGCGGGCGGCCGGGTTCACCCGCGACACCCCCGATCCCCGCGGCGGCCAGATCGTCCGGGGCCGGGACGGCGAACCCAACGGAGTGCTCCTCGCGGCGCCGGGCGCGCTCATCCTGTACTCCACCCTGGCCAAGGCACCGGCCCTCGACGAGGCCGACAAGCGGACGTCGACACGGCACTTCCTGCGGGAGCTGAACCGCTTCGGGCTGACCTCCGCGGTCGACGCCGCCGGCGGGTTCCAGAACTTCCCCGACAACTACGCCACGGTCGTCGACCTCGCCAGGTCGGGGGAGCTGTCCCTGCGGATCGCCTACCACCTCTTCCCGCAGACGGCCGGTCAGGAACTCGCCGACCTGAGGCGCTGGACCGAGACGGTCAAGCCGGGGGACGGGGACGAGTGGCTGCGGCTGAACGGCGCGGGCGAGAACCTGACCTGGGCCGCCGCCGACTTCGAGAACTTCTCCGAGCCCCGGCCCGAACTCGCCGCGGGGTACGAGGGAGAGTTCGAGCAGGCCGTCCGGCTGCTGATGGAGAACGGCTGGGGCTTCCGGCTCCACGCCACCTACGACGAGACGATCCGCCGCGACCTGGCCGTCTTCGAGAAGCTCGCGGCCGAAGGGCTGTTCCCGGGCGGCAACCGGTGGCTCTTCGACCACGCGGAGACCGTCTCGGCCGACAGCCTCGACCGGATCGCGGCCCTCGGCGGCGCCCTGTCCGTCCAGAACCGCATGTCCTTCCAGGGCACCGCCTTCCGCGACCGCTACGGCGCCGAGGCCGCCGCCCACGCACCGCCGGTCCGGGCCATGCTCGACCGGGGCCTGACCGTCGGGGCCGGAACCGACGCCACCCGCGTCTCCTCGTACAACCCCTGGGTCGCCCTCCACTGGCTGGTGACCGGCAGGACCGTCGGCGGCACGGCGCTCTCCCCGACCGGGAACCGGATCGACCGCGAGACCGCCCTCGACCTCTACACCCGCGGGGGAGCCCGGCTCACCGGCGAGCAGGACGTCAAGGGAACCCTGCGCGAAGGCTCGTACGGCGACCTCGCGATCCTCTCCGACGACTACCTCACCGTGCCCGAGGACGTCATCCCCGACATCGAGTCCGTCCTCACCGTCGTCGGCGGCCGGATCGTCTGGGCGACCGCCGAGTACGAGGGCCTCGACGAGGCCGTCCCGCCGGTGAGCCCCGAGTGGAGCCCCGTGGCCCACTTCGGCGGCTACCAGAGCGGTGCCCGACAGGCGTCGCTCGTGGCCGAGGCCGTCGCCGAGTCCGAGCAGCACCGCCGCTGGCGCGTCGCGCGCGGCTCCGCTCCCGAGACGACGCCGTCCTTCGTCGACCCCTGCTTCGACCACTGAAAGGGAGATCCACCCGATGACCGCAGCCTCCCCCGCCGCCGACGGCGGCGACACCCCGGCGACTCCGCCGGACGTTCCCCCGGAACGCCGTTTCGAGCCGGACCTCCGGTCGATGACCCGGATCAACCTGCGCCCCATCGCCTCGCCCATGCCGCTCGGCTTCTTCACAATAGCCATCGCCTCCGTGATGACGGGCTGCCTCCAACTCGGGCTCTTCGACGAGGAAGCCCGCGCCGCCGTCGCCTTCACCGTGCTGCCTGCCTTCGTCCTCCAACTCCTGGTGAGCGTCCTGGCCTTCGGCGCCCGTGACGTGATCGCGGCGACGCTGATGGCGGTGTTCGCCGGCAGCTGGCTGCCGTACTCGCTCGTCATGCTCAGCGGCGCACCCGACGGCCTTCGGGTCCTCGGCGTGTTCAACCTGGCGCTCCTCTGCTTCGGGGCGCTGATGACGGCCGTGACCCGGCCCAAGCGCGCGCTGTGGTTCGTGCTCGCGGCCTCCCTGCCCCGTTGGGCCTCCACCGGACTCGCGGGCGTCACCGGCGCGGAATGGCTGACGCGCACGTCCGGCGCGCTCGGCCTCGTGGTGGCGCTCGTCGCGATGTACACGGCGTTCGCCCTGATGCTCGAGGACATGCGCAGCGAGCAGGTCCTGCCCATCGGCCGCAGCGGCCCCGCCCACCTCGCCGTGGAAGGCGACCTGGCCGTCCAACTCCGCAACCTGGAACGCCAGGCCGGCGTGCGCCGCACGCTCTGACCCCGACCCACCCACCACGTCACATCACGACCGCACAGGAGCACCCATGGAACCGCAGGTGACGGACCGGCCCGAGAAGTCCCGGTACGAGATCCTCGCCGGCGACGACGGCACCGAGACCGCGGGCTTCGCCGAGTACCACCTCTCGGAGGGCGAGATCGCCTTCATCCACACCGAGATCGATCCCCGGTTCGGCGGCCAGGGCCTCGGCGGGCTGCTCGCCCGCGGCGCCCTTGACGACGCCCGGGCCCGCGGGCTGCGCGTCCTGCCGTACTGCCCCTTCATCCGGGGCTGGATCGGCAAGCACCCCGCATACGCCGACCTGGTGCCCGAGGCGCGCCGCGCCCGCTTCGGTCTCTGAGACGCCCCGACACCACCTCCCGCCCCCGCCACCCACCGAGGAGTTCTCCCGTGCCCCGACACGCCCGCCCCACCGTCGTCCTGGTCCACGGCGCCTTCGCCGACGCGTCCGGCTTCGCCCGCGTCATCCCCGAACTGACCGCCGCCGGCATGGCGGTGGTGGCCCCGGCGGTGCCCAACCGCGGCCTCGTCGACGACGCCGCGTACATCGCCTCGGTGATACGGGCCGTCGACGGCCCGGTGGTCCTGGTGGGGCACTCCTACGGCGGCGCCGTCATCACCCTCGCCGGCGCGGAGGACAACGTCCGCGCCCTGGTCTACCTCGCGGGCTACGCGCTGGAGGAGGGCGAGAGCCTCGGCGAGCTGCAGGGCCGCTTCCCCGACTCCGGCCTCGCCGACGCACTCGTCCGGACCCCGTTCCCGGTGGCCGGCTCCACCGAGACCGGCACCGACGTCTCGGTGGCGGTCGACCGCTTCCCCGAACTGTTCGCGGCCGACGTCGAGCCCGAGCTCGCCGCGGTGCTCGCCGTCTCCCAGCGCCCCCTGGCCGCCCGGGCCTTCACGGAGAAGGCACCGGTCGCGGCGTGGAGGACCAAGCCCTCGTGGGGCCTGGTCGCCTCCTCCGACCGGACCATCAACCCCGACGTGGAGCGCTACGGCTACGAGCGCGCCGGCATGACCACCGTCGAGGTCGACTCCTCCCACCTGGTCATGCTCTCCCGGCCCGGGGCCGTGGTGGAGCTGATCCTGGACGCGGTCCGGTCCACCGCCCGCTGACCCGATCGTTCGAGATGGGGCGATTAGTCGATGTGTTCGAGCGCTGATAGCTTCTGACCGCCCCCGAGAACCTTTCGGCGGGCGATCGGAGGAGACACACCCATGAGGTTCGGCGCGAGGTCCGCGCTCGCCGTCATCACCCTCGCCGCCCTCGCCGCCGCCTGCGGTGTTCCGCAGGACAGCGCCCCGCGGTCGCACACCACCGCGGACTGCGGCCGGTACGCCCGGTACGGCAAGCACCCCGGCACCGAGGTCACCGTCTACGGGGAGAACCGGGACCGGGAGGCCGACCTGTTCGAGGAGACCTGGGCGGACTTCGCGGACTGCACGGGAATCGACGTCCAGTACGAGGGGGACGGGGAGTTCGAGGCCCGGATCCAGGTCCGGGTGGAGGGCGGGAACGCGCCCGACGTGGCCTTCTTCCCCCAGCCCGGACTCCTGGAACGCTTCGCGCGGGACGGGAGGCTCAAGCCCGCGAGCGCCGGACTCGTGACCCTCGCGAAGCAGGGCTGGTCGGCCGACTGGAACGGCTACGCGACCGTCGACGGCACCCTCTACGGCACGCCGCTGGTCGCGAACGTGAAGTCGTTCGTCTGGTACTCCCCGAAGTTCTTCCGCGACAGGGGACTGAGCGTCCCCCGCACGTGGTCCGAGCTGATGGCCCTGACCGAGAAGGTCGCGGCGTCGGGCGTCAAGCCGTGGTGCGCGGGCATCGAGTCCGCCGAGGCGACCGGCTGGCCCGTGACGGACTGGATCGAGGACGTCCTGCTGCGCCAGCAGGGCACCGGTGTCTACGACCGGTGGGTCGCCCACGAGATCCCGTTCGACGACCCGCGGGTGATCAAGGCCATGGACACCGTGGGATCCGTCCTCAAGAACGACCGGTACGCCAACGGCGGCTTCGGCCCGGCCCGGTCGATGGCGTCGATCTCCTTCCAGGAGGCCGGCACACCGATCCTCTCCGGCGACTGCGCGATGCACCGCCAGGCCTCGTTCTACGCCGACCTGTGGCCCGAGGGCACCGAGATCGGACCGGACAAGGACGTCTACGCCTTCCTCCTGCCGGGGGCCGCACCGGCCGACCGCCCCGTACTGGGCGGTGGGGTGTTCACCGCGGCGTTCGCCGACCGCCCCGAAGTGCGGGCGTTCCAGGAGTACCTGGCCTCCGCGGACTTCGCGAACGCGCGCATGAGGAAGGGCCCGTTCGTCTCGGCGAACAGGGGAGCGGACCCGGCGAACGCCGCGACCCCGGTCGACAGGCTCTCGATCCAGCTGCTCCAGGACCCCGGGACACAGTTCAGGTTCGACGGCTCGGACCTGATGCCCGCGTCGGTCGGCGCGGGGACGTTCTGGAAGGGAGCCGTCGACTGGATCGGCGGCGCGAGCACCCGGCAGGTCGCCCGCTCCATCGAACGGTCCTGGCCGAGCCGCTGATGTCGTTCGACGCTGTCGCCCAGCAGCCCAAACTGCTCTATCTGCTCCAGGGCGTCGCCGCCTTCGCGGCGGTGGTCGCCCTGGTCCTCCTCGCGCTGCACCGGGGGCCGGTACGGAGGAGGGCCGCGGCCCTGATCCTGCTGGCCCCCGCGCTGCTGCTGCTCACGGTCGGTCTCCTCCTGCCCGCTCTGCGCACCCTGGCGCTGTCGTTCACCGACGGCGGGGGAGACGCGTGGGCCGGCCTCGACAACTACGTGTGGCTGTTCACCGACCCCCGGGCGCTGGTGGCGCTGCGCAACACCCTGGCGTGGGTGGTGCTGGTGCCGCTGACGGCGACCGCGGTCGGCCTCCTCTACGCGGCGGCCGTCGTACGGTCGCGGTTCAGGACGTTCGCGCTGTCCCTCCTCCTGATGCCGATGGCGGTCTCCTCCGTCGGCGCGGGCGTCGTCTGGAAGTTCGTCTACGCCTACCGTCCCGCCGGGGCCGAGCAGATCGGACTGCTGAACCGGCTCGTCGTCGCGTTCGGCGGCGAACCGCGGCAGTGGCTCGTCGACTCTCCCTGGAACGTCCTGTTCCTCGTCGTGGCGACGGTGTGGACACAGGCGGGCTTCGCGGCCGTCCTGCTGGCCGGAGCGATCAGGGCCGTCCCCGGTGAGCTGACCGAGGCGGCCCGACTCGACGGCGCGTCCCCCCGGCAGATCCTCCGGCGGATCATCCTGCCGTCGATCAGACCCACGCTGCTCGTCGTGCTCCTCGCCCAGGCGATCGGCACCCTCAAGGCCTTCGACATCGTCAGGACCATGACCGGCGGACAGTTCGGCACGGGCGTCGTCGCCCACGAGATGTACGACCAGGCCTTCCGCTACGGGGAGACGGGCCGCGGCGCGGCGCTCGCCGTGCTCCTCCTCGCCCTCGTCACCCCCTTCGTCGCCCACCAGGTCCGGGCGCGGCGGAGGGCGGGGTGAACGGAGTCCGGGAGCGCCTGGCCTCCCGCGCCCTCACGTCGGTCGCCGTGGTGATCGCGGTCCTCTGGACGACACCGGCCCTCGGTCTCCTGCTCTCCTCGTTCCGTCCCGAGGAGGAGACCAGGACGACGGGCTGGTGGACCCTGTTCGGTGCGCCGCACCTCACGCTCGACAACTACGGCGAGGTGCTGTCCGGCGGCGGGAACGGGTCGGGGCGGCTCGCGGAGTACTTCGTCAACTCCGTCGTCATCACCCTCCCCTCGGTGCTGTTCCCGCTTGTCCTGGCCTTCTTCGCGGCGTACGCCCTGGCCTGGATCGACTTCAGGGGCCGGGACGCGCTCGTCGTCGGCGTCTTCGCGCTCCAGGCGGTGCCGCTCCAGATGGCGCTCGTCCCCCTCCTGAAGCTCTTCTCCCAGGGCTGGCTGTTCCTGCCCGCGTGGCACCTCACCGGCCCCGCGCGGTTCGGCCAGGTCTGGTTCGCCCACACGGTCTTCGCGCTGCCGTTCGCGGTGTTCCTCCTGCACAACTTCCTGGCGGGGCTGCCCCGGGACCTCGTCGAGGCCGCCCGCGTCGACGGCGCCTCCCACGGGACGCTGCTGCTCCGGATCGTGCTGCCGCTGGCCCGCCCCGCCCTGGTCGGCTTCGCCGTCATCCAGTTCGTCTGGGTGTGGAACGACCTCCTCGTGGCACTGACCCTGACCGGCGGAACGGCCGAGACCGCGCCGATGACGGTCAGACTGGCGAACATGGCCGGGACGTACGGCGGCGACTGGCAGCGGCTCACCGCGGGAGCCTTCGTGGCGGCGCTCGTTCCGCTGCTCGTCTTCCTCTCCCTCCGGCGGCACGTCGCACGGGGACTGCTCGCCGGATCGGTCAAGGGATGAGCCCCGGCCGGCCCGAGGAGCCAGCCGCGGCGGCGGGGCTGAGCCGGCCCGGACTGCGGGGCCGCGAAGCCGAACTGGAGCGGCTGCGCGCCCTGGTCGAGGCCGTGCGCGACGGCGAGGGAGGAGCGACCGCGCTGCTCCTGGGCGAGCCCGGCATCGGGAAGACCGTCCTGCTGCAGGAGACCGTCTCGATCGCACGGGCCCACGGATTCCTCGTCAGCCACGGACGAGCCGAGGAACTGCACGAGCTGGCACCGCTCGCCTCCCTGGCCTCGGGCCTCCTGCACGGCGACCCGCCGCTGCTGTCCGGCACGGACTTCGCGGACCTCGCGGGCCACCACGACCAGCGCATCTGGCTCGTCGAACGGCTGGCCCAGCTGATCGAGGAGCGCTCGGCGGGCACGCCCGTACTGATCGCGGTCGACGACGTCCACTGGGCCGACCCGCTGAGCCGGTTCGCCCTGAGCGTCATGCCCGCACGGCTGCTCAGCTCCCCGGTCCTCTGGCTGCTCACGGGCAGGAACGACCCGGAACCGTACGCGCAGGGGCCGCGGACGACGACCCTCCCCCTGCGGCCGCTGTCCGCGACGGCCCTGGCCGAGCTGGCACGCGACGTCCTCGGAGGAGACGTGCCGGCGCGGGTCGAGGAGCTCCTCGACGGGGCCGGAGGCAACCCCTTCCTCGCGGCCGAGATGCTCTCGGGCATCGCGGCGTCGGGCGCGGACGGGCCGGAACCGCCCGAGCGGCTGGTCCTCGGCGTACGCGGCCGGCTGGCCGGCCTCCGGCCGGACACCCTCCACTTCCTGCGGATCGGCTCGGTGCTCGGCCCCGCGTTCTCGCTCGCGGACGCCGCCGCCCTGTGCGGCCGGCCCGCCTCCGGACTCAGCTCCGAAGTGGACGAGACGATCGCCGCCGCACTCCTCCACGACGACGGCGAACGCCTCCGGTTCCGCCACGACCTGCTCCGCCAGGCGGTGTACGCCGACCTCGCCCCCTCCGTACGCCGGGCGCTGCACCGGGAGGCCGCGACCCGGCTCGTCGCGGCGGGCCGGAGCCCCGCCGACGCGGTCCCGCATCTGCTGCAGAGCGCCGAACCCGGCGACCAGGAGGCGATCGGGCTGCTCGGCACGGCCGCCGCGGACGTGATCGCCGTGATGCCCGGTCTCGCCGCCGACCTGGCCGTACGCGCCCTGGAACTCGTACCGCCGCACGCGCCCATGGTGTTCGACGTGGGAGAACGGGCCGTCGTCGCGCTGACCCGCGCGGGCCGGTACACCCGGGCACGGGAGACCGGCGACGCGCTGCTCGCCCGGCGGCCGCCCCTGGACGTCTTCGCCCGTCTGCAGTCCGTACTCGGCGACGCGCTGTGGCACCTCGACGACGTCCACGAGCTGACCCGCCGCTCGACGGCGGCGCTGGCGGCCGTCACCGAACCGGCGATCCGCGCCCGGCTCACCGCCCGGCAGGCCCTGGCCCGGTCCCGCGGGCGCGACCTCGACGCCGCTCGCGAGACCGGCGAACGGGCGCTCGCCGAGGCGGAGCGGTCCGGTGACCGGGAGGCCCGCGTCCTCGCGCTGTGGGGCCTCGGCGAGATCGCCCTCAACGCCGGCGACTGCGCCGCCGCCGTCGAACACCACACGGCGCTGAGCGTGTTCGACACGGCCTTCCTCGCGGAGGAGGCCGTCGCCCGGATCCACATGGACGACTTCGACACCGTACGGCGACTGCTCCGGACGGCGGGAGACGCCCCCCTGCGCCCCGCGATGCTGATCTGGGCCCAGGGAACCCTGAACATGGGACTCGGCCGGCTCGACGACGCGGACGCCGACCTCGTCACCGCCGAGCGGCTCGAAGCGGACCTCCGCGTGCCCGGCAACCTGGTCAACATCCGCGTCAACCGCGGTCTCCTCGCGCTGCTGCGCGGCGACCGCGCAGCAGCGCGGGCACACCTGGACGTCGTGCGGACGGCCGTGGCCGACCGGCCGAACACGGGCAACCACGCCACGCACCAGTACTTCGAGGCCGTCGTCGCCGACTCCGACGGCGACCACGCGACGGCGGCCGAACGGCTCCGCTCCGCGCAGCGGGACCACCCCTTCCTCCGGTGGCGGCTCCTGCGCCCGCACGTCGTCCAGGCCGTGCGGATCGCCCTGCGCGGCGGGGACCGGAGCCTGGCCGAGGACCTCGCGGCCCAGGCCGCCGCCCACGCCGCCCGCAACCCCGCCGTGCCGACCGCCCGGGGGACGGCCGCCCACGCGGCCGCCCTGGTGAACGGCGACCGGGGACTCCTGGAGCGGGCGGTCCGCGTCCTCCTCACCGGCCCCCGGCCGCTGCCCCTCGCCGCCGCGTCCGCCGACCTCGGGCGCGCGCTCCGCACGGCCGGCGACCCCACCGCGGCATCCGCCCTGACCAGGGCGCACGACATCTACGTCCGGGCCGGGGCCGACGCGGAGGCCGACCGTCTCCGGGCCGATCAGGAACGGGCCGCCGACCGGCCCGGCAGGCGCACCGGACGCCTGCGGCCACGCCCCGACCAGGGCTGGGAGGCGCTCACCGCCTCGGAACGCAAGGTGGCCCGGCTGATCGCCGCGGGTCACACCAACCGGTCGGCCGCGGAGGCCCTCGTCGTCTCCCCGCACACGGTCAACACCCATCTGGCGTCGATCTTCCGCAAGCTCGCGGTGCGCTCCAGGGTCCACCTGGCCCGGATCGTCCTCGCGGAGGACGACGCCGGAACGGCCGCCGACGACTGAGCCACCTCTGCGCCCCCGTGCAAGGCGCGGTGCGCGGTACGGCAACAGGAGGCGCGGGACCGGTCCTAGCGTGACGGGCGTGCCGCGCCGCTCCGACGCGCGGACCAGTCCACCCGAAACGAGGGAACCCCCATGCCGTACATCACCGTGGGCCAGGAGAACACCAACCCCGTCGAGCTGTACTTCGAGGACCAGGGGACCGGCCGGCCCGTCGTCCTCATCCACGGCTTCCCGCTCGACGGCCACTCCTGGGAGCGCCAGAGCGCCGCGCTGCTCGACGCCGGATACCGCGTGATCACGTACGACCGCCGCGGCTTCGGCCAGTCCTCGCAGCCGACCACCGGCTACGACTACGACACCTTCGCGGCCGACCTGAACACCGTGATGGAGACCCTCGACCTGAACGACGCCGTCCTCGTCGGCTTCTCCATGGGCACCGGCGAGGTCGCCCGCTACGTCGCCACGTACGGCTCCGCCCGCGTCGCCAAGGTCGCCTTCCTCGCCTCGCTGGAGCCCTGCCTGCTCAAGACCGACGACAACCCGGACGGCGTCGCCCCGAAGGAGTTCTTCGACGGAGTCGTCGCCGCGGTGAAGGCCGACCGCTACGCCTACTACACCGCCTTCTTCCAGGACTTCTACAACCTCGACGAGAACCTGGGCACCCGCATCAGCGAGGAGGCAGTCCGCAACAGCTGGGACACCGCGGCCCGCGGCGGCTCCTTCGCCGCCTCCGCCGCGCCGGCGACCTGGTACACCGACTTCCGCGCCGACATCCCCGCCGTCGACGTGCCGGCCCTGATCCTGCACGGCACCGCCGACCGCATCCTGCCCGCCGAGGGCACCGCGCGCCCCTTCCACAAGGCCCTTCCGTCCGCCGACTACGTCGAGATCGAGGGCGCCCCGCACGGCCTGCTGTGGACCCACGCCGAGGAGGTCAACACGGCCCTCCTCGCCTTCCTGGCGAAGTGACGCCGCACTGTCGACCCGCCGGCGCCGGGCTCGCCCCGCCCATGGCGGCGCGCCCGGTGGGGGAGGAGCCCGAGGACGACGTCACGGTCCTCGAACGGCGACTCGCCGACCCGCGCTTCGACTGAGACGGGCCCCGGGCCGGGCGACGGCCCGGGGCCGCGCGTGGTTCATACTGTTCCGCCGTATGAGCGTGAACCGAGTGACGACGAGGACCGTGCCCGAGGAGCTCGACGGCGTACGGACACCCCTCCGCGGCAGGGACGCCGAACTGGCCTTCGTCGGGGCGCGGCTCGACGCGCTCCACCGGGGCGAAGGCGGGATCGTCCGCGTCGAGGGGCCCGCCGGGATCGGCAGGTCCAGGATCCTCGCGGAGGCCGCGACGGCCGCGAGGCGGCGCGGGACGCGGGTGTTCGAGGGGGCGGCGGACCCCGACGAACAGTTCGTGCCGCTCGGCCCGCTCCTCGAAGGCGTACTCGCCGGCGAGGAACCGCTGTCGGGCGCCCAACGCCTCCGGGACCTCGCCACGACACCCGGCCAGCGGTTCTGGCTGCTTCAGGAACTGGGGGACCGCCTGCGGGAGGCGGCTCGGAACGGACCCCTGCTCGTCGTCCTCGACGACCTCCAGTGGTGCGACGACCTGACCCTCCTCACCTTCCACACCCTCGCGGCGGGACTCTCGTCGCACCCGATCCTGTGGCTGGTCGCCGTGCGCGGCGGCAGCGTGCCGCCGGGAGTCCGGACGACCCTGGACAGGATCCGTCAGGCGGGCGCACACGAGCTGGTCCTCGGAGCGCTGGGGGACCGGGCGATCGCCCGGATCACCGAGGACGTCCTGGGCGCCCCTCCCGACCCGGACGTCCTCCGCCTCGCCCACCGCGCCGAGGGAGTGCCCCAGCTGCTGGTCGAACTGCTCGGTTCGCTGCGGGAGGAGGAGGTGACGATCGAGAACGGCACGGCCGCACTGCCGGCCGGCCCCCCCCGCCCCACGGGAACTCCCCTCCGTCGTGCGCCGCCTCGACCAACTGTCCGCCGAGGCACGGGAACTGGTGCAGACGGCAGCCGCCGTGGACGGCCCGGTCACCGTCGCACTGCTGGCCGAACTGCTCGGCAGGCCCTCGGCGGCACTCATCACCGCCGTACGGGAATCCCTCGACGCCGACCTGCTCGCCGAGAGCGGCGACCGCCTCGCGTTCCGCCACGACCTGATCCGCGAGGCGGTCGAAGCCGGACTCCCCCTGCCCCTGCGTCAGGCCCTTCGCCGTCAGGTCACCGGGCCGCCGGCGGGACGCGCGGCCTCCCCCGCCGCCCGCCCCGGGCCGCCGGCGGGCCCCGGAGACGCCGCGGAGGCCGACCGGCTGCGCACCGAAGCGGCGGAACTCGCGGCCACCGCTCCGGGACCGGCCGCCGAACGCGGTCTCAAGGCCCTGGAGCTCACCCCGACGGACGCTCCGGAGCGCCCGCGGATCATCGCCGAGACGATCCCGCTGCTCTGGCAGACGGGCCGGGCCGCCCAGGCGCACGAGCTGGGAACCTCCGCCCTGGCGGCCGGCGGCCTCGGACCCGAGGACGAGGCGCGCATACGCCTCGCCCTGGCACGCCTCGCCGTACCGTTCGACTTCTCCGAGGCGGTCCGGCAGGCCCGCGCCGGGGCGGCACTGCCCGGGATCTCCGTGGCCGCGAGGGGCCGACTGCTCGCCATGCTCGCCGTCGGCCTGTCGATGTCGGGCGAGCACGCGGCGGCCGAGCAGGTCGCCGCGGAGGCGTGGGAGACCGCGGCGGCGGCGGGGGACCGCACCGCCGAGGCCACGCTGACGACGGTCCGTTCGGCCGTCGGTTTCCACCGGATGGACCTGACCGAGGCGTTCCGGCAGGCCGAGCGGTCCGCCGCGCTGGCCGACGCCCTGGGCGTCAGCACCTCGCTGTGGGTGCCGGAGGCCTTGTGGCACGCCCTCCTGTCGCACACCACCGGACGCACCGCGGAGGCGCTCGCCGCCACGGAGGAGGGCATCCGGCTCACCAGGGAGCAGGGCCGGACGGCCGCCACCCGCATGTGGCGCATGACCCGCTCCCGCGTCCTTCTGGAAGCCGGACGGCTGACGGACGCCCGGGCCGACGCCGAAGCCGCGTCCGAGGCGACCGACGGTCCCGGGCCGGGCAACCTCGCCGACGTCACGAGCCGGTACGTGATGATGCGCGTCGCCCTGCACACCGGCGACCGGTCGGCCGCACGAGCGCACGCGGCGGAGGCGAGGCGGATGCGGAGCGACGGCGCGCCCGTCGTCCGGCACTTCGGCTCCTGGATGCTGGCACTGATGGCCGACTTCGAAGGCCGGCCCGACCGTGCCATGGCCGAACTCGACGAGGTGATGACGTCACCCGCCGCGGACCGGCCCGCCTACGCCGGCCTGATCGACCCCGCCGACGCCCCGGTGCTCGTCCGTCTCGCGCTGCGCGCCGGCGCGCACGAACGGGCCGTGCAGGCGGTCGCCCTGGCCGAGCGGCGCGCCGTGCTCAATCCCGACCTCACGTTCCTCGCCGCCACCGCCGCGCACGCCCGGGGGCTCCTGGACAACGACCTCGGCCCTCTCGTACGCGCCGTCCGGCTGTACGAGGACTGCCCCCGGGTGCTGGCGCGGGCATGGGCGCTGGAGGACGCGGGACGCAAACTGGCGGCCACCCGCAGGCCCGAAGCGGTGCCGTACTTCGAGACGGCCCTCGCGCTCTACGCGCGGGCGGGCGCCGAACAGGACGGCGCACGGGTGCGCCGGCGCCTGCGGGCCGCCGGTGTCCGCAGACGGCCCGCGCCGGCCGGACTCGACGGCACGTGGCCCGAGTTGACGGCGGCGGAGACACGGGTGGTACGGCTCGTGGCCCGAGGTCTGACCAACCGGCAGGCGGCCGAGGAGCTCTCCCTCTCGCCGCACACGGTGAGTTCGCACCTGCGCCGGGCCTTCACCAAGCTGGACGTCACCTCGCGCGCGGAGCTGACCCGGCTGGTGAAGCACCGCGACCACGGAGAGTAGTCGCTTCGTATCCCACGCGGGCGTCACGGCAATGAACGATTCGTGCGATGTGCCGGCGTCGTCGTCTCCTCAGAATGATCAAGAACCGCGGAACGGAGGAGTCCGCGGGAACGGTCGATCGAGAGGAACAGCGCATGACCGCAAGGCTCCAGCGAGCCCGCCCCGGCAGTCCCGAGCTCCAGGCACTCGTCGACGAGCTCGCGGAGCGGCTCGGCCGGTCCGTCGCCGTCGACGACCCGCTGGTCCGCATGGTCTGCACGAGCCGCCACTTCGGCGACGAGGACCCGGTGCGCATCGTCACCCTGCTGCAGGGCCGCGCCGACAACGCGGCCATCCGCCACGTCCTCGCCCAGGGCGTGACCCAGTGGTCCAGGCCCGGGTTCATCGAAGGGCGTGACGACCTCGGACTGCTGCCCCGCTACGTCGTGCCGCTGCGCGAACGCGGGCACCTCCTCGGACTGCTCGTGGTGGTCGTGCCCGAGAAGACGCTGGAGGAGAAGGAGACCACCGCCATCGCCCGGGCCGCGGACGCCATGGCCGCCCAGATGTACGGAGAGCACATCGCCGCCGACACCCGGAAGGCCGACGAGCGGGACCTGGCCCTCGCACTCGTCGGCGCCGACGTCGCCGCACGCACCGCGGCGCGCCGGCGAGGCAAGGAACTCGGGCTGATCGGGGCGGCGGAGCACGTCCTGGTCACCGTCGTCCAACTGAGCTGCGGGACGGAACTCGTGAGACAGTCCGAGGCCGCCCTGTGGGCGGCGCTGGAGGGCTTCCGGCAGACGCGCTCCGCCCAGGGCCTCATCGCGATCGGCAAGGAGCGGGCGATCCTGCTCCAACTCCGCGACCGGCCGCCGGGCCCGGACGAGGTCGCCGCCCAGTCCGCCCGCATCCTCGACGAACTCCGCACCTTCCTGGACCCGTCGGCCGACCCCGTGGTCGGCGTCGGCGGTCGGCACGCCGGCCTGGACGAGGCATGGACCTCGTACGAACAGGCGCTCGTGGCGGCCCGCGCGGCGCGCCGACTGCCCTCCCTGAGGAGCGCCGGCGACTGGGAACTCCTCGGGGAACTCGCCGTGCTGCTCCAGCTCCCCGAGCACGCCCTGAACGCGTCCCTGGTCCCGAAGCCGCTCCGTGCCCTGAGCGAGGCCCACGGCGGCGACCGCCTGCGGGACACCCTGCGCTGCTTCCTCGAACACGCGGGGTCGATCCCCAGGACCGCGGACACGCTGGGCATCCACCGCACCTCGCTCTACTACCGCCTGCGCCAGATCCAGGAGATCACCGGATTCGACCTCGACGACGGCGCCCACCGGCTCACCCTGCACCTCGGCCTCAGGATCGAGGAGCTCCTCGCCCCGGGCGACGACGCGGCCGCCTGACCGCGGACCCGCTTCGACAAAGCGAGGAGGATCCACGGCCCGATTCCTACAGCTCGCGGTGGTGCGGGCGACGGGCCCCATTCGATGATGTCCGGGACGGGCGGGACCGACACACCGCCTCTGACCAGGGGAGAGGTCATGGAGGAACTGATCACGACGGACGGCGCGCGGCTCGCGTACCAGGACACCGGCGGCGAGGGCGTCCCGCTGGTGATGCTGCACGGCTGGGGGCAGACGCAGGCGATGTTCCGCCACCAGGTCGAGGGTCTCGCGCCCGGCCGTCGCGTCGTCACCGTCGACCTCCGCGGCCACGGTAAGTCCGGCAAACCGCGTCACGGCTACCGCATCGCCCGGCTCTCCCGCGACGTGCTCGAACTCGTCGACCACCTCGGGCTGGACCGTTTCGACGCGCTGGGCTGGTCCATGGGCGTCTCGGTGTGGTGGAGCTTCGTCGACCAGTACGGGACCGGCCGGATCCGGCGCCTCGTCGCCGTCGACCAGCCCGCGGCGGTCGCCGCCGTGCCCTGGATGACGGAGCGGGAACAGCGGGACTCCGGCGCCATCTTCGACGTGTCGGGGCTGTTGTACCTGGGCGCGGCACTCGCGGGGCCGGAGGGCGACACGTTCCTCGCCGACTTCGTGCGCGGCATGTTCACCGGCGAGCCCGACCCCGAGGTGCTGGCCTTCGTCACCGAGGAGATCCGGTCGACACCCGCCCACGCGGGCGTACCGCTGCTGTTCGACCACTGTGCGCAGGACTGGCGCGACGTGCTTCCCCGGATCGACGTGCCGACCCTGGTGATCGGCTGCGAGGGAAGCCATGTGCACCCCGATTCCCAGCGCTTCGTCGCCGAGCGGATTCCCGGCGCACGCCTGCACGTCTTCGCCTCCGACGTGGCGAGCTCGCACTTCCCCTTCCTGGAGAACCCGCCGGCCTTCAACGCCGTGGTGGAGAAGTTCCTGGCCGAGGAGCCGGCGAACGGGGCGTGAACCCGCCCTCCGCCCGCACGAACCCACGACCAGGAACCCCCATGAGCCTCACACTGACGTCACCCGCGCCCGGACGGGTGCCCCGGCAGGCGTCCGATCCGGCCCCGTCCCCCTCCCGCTCGGGGTGGCTGGTCCAGATGGTCTCCGAGATGCCGGACACGAACGACCGGAACCACGTCTACCTCGGCGTCCACGTCCGTGGGCCCGTCACCGTCGTCCACGAGCGCGCCGAAACCCTCTTGGAGCCGAACGACCTGGTCTTCTGCGACCCGGCCCGACGGCACCTGCTGCAGTTCGGCGCCGACTGCCGGATGATCTTCTTCCGGGTGCCCCGCTGCTACCTGGGCGTCACGGAGTCGGAACTGGACCGGGTGCTCGGCGTACCCGTGCGCGGCGGGGAGGGCATCGGGGCGCTGGCGTCCGACTTCCTGACCGCGCTCGCGGCCAGGGCGGAGTTCCGCCGGTCCACGATCGGGGACCGGCGTGCCAGGACGGCCGTCCACCTCCTCTCCGTCCTGGTCATGGAGCTCCTCGAAGCGGACACGACGGACGAGGCCGACGACGCGTCCGCCACCGGCAACGAGATGCTGTCCCGCATCCGCGCCCACATCGAAGAACACCTGAGGGACCCGGACCTGTCACCGGACTCGATCGCACGCGCCCACCACATCTCCGTCCGGTACCTGCAGAAGCTCTTCCAGAACGACGGCAGCACGGTGAGCCAGTGGGTGCGGCAGCGCAGGCTCGAGTCCTGCCGGTTCGAACTGGGCCGCTCCCACCGGAGGATCACCATGGCCGCGATGGCGCACCGCTGGGGCTTCAGCAGCCCCTCGCACTTCAGCCGCACCTTCCGCGGCGCCTACGGCATGAGCCCCAGCGAATGGCAGGCGCTGGCGACCTCGGCCTTCGCCCCGACGCACCCCGGCACCCGGGACGAGCCGAGGCGCTGAGACGCGTGTGCGCCGTCATGACAGCGTGGTGGCGCGCGGGGACAAGAGGCGCCGTCTCCCCGGCCCTACCGTGAGCAACCGTCGCACGGACCTCTGCCGAATTCCGGGCCGCGCCCCGACCGTCGTCGTGACGACGCCCCGCACGCGGACCGACACTGAGAAGAGAACTCGCATGCCCAACCCCACCGTCGTCCTCGTGCACGGCGCCTTCGCCGACGCGACAGGCTGGATAGGCGTCATCTCGGAACTCCGGAGCAGCGGCATCCCGGTGATCGCCCCGCCCAACCCGCTCCGGGGCCTGACCGCGGACGCCGCCTACCTCGCCTCGGTCCTGGCGCAGATCGAGGGCCCGGCGGTACTCGTCGGCCACGCGTACGGCGGTGCGCTGATCACCGTGGCCGGTGCCGCGGAGAACGTCGTGGGGCTCGTCTACGTGGCCGCCTACGTGCCCCACGAGGGCGAGAGCCTCGGTCGCCTCCAGGGGGACTTCCCCGACTCCCCGCTGACGGGCCACTTGAAGGAGTGGACGTACCCGCTCCTCGACGGCGGCTCCGCGGTCGAGGTCACGATCGAGGAGACGGCCTTCCCCTCCGTCTTCGCGGCGGACATGCCGGAGGACGTCGCCGGCGTGCTGGCGGCTGCCCAACGCCCGCTCGCCGCGGCCGCGTTCACCGAGAGCGCGTCCGCGGCGGCGTGGCGGACGAAACCGTCCTGGGCCCTGGTGGCCGGGGCGGACCGCACCATCGGCCCCGAGGTCCAGCGCTTCGGCGCCGCACGGGCCGGATCCGTCGTCGTCGAACTCCCGGACGCCTCCCACGCCGTCGCCCTGTCCGAGCCCGCACGGGTCGCCGACCTGATCAGAGCCGCCGTACGGGCGACGAGCTGACCGGAGGACCACGACGCGGAGAACCGAGGAGCTGCTCCCCACGGGCACGCGGGTCGGCCGCGCGACCGGCCGGCCCGGCACCGGCGGAAGGGCGTGAGACGGTCCGCCGGGGAAGCCTCTTCAGAGATCGGAGGAGGCCGGGGCCAGTGGAGCGTCCGCTCCGCTTTCCGGCGGGCCGGCGGGCCGTGAGGGGGTGTAGGCGCGGACGGCGAGGGCCAGGGCCGCTTCGGCCTCCCGTACCGTACGGCGGACGATCTCGCCGGCCGGCAGTATCTCGTGCACCAGGGCCACGGACTGACCGCTGAAGGGCAGGTACTCGTCACCGCCACCGGACCGGATCGCGGCCAGCACCCGGGGAACGGTCTCGGCCGGGTCCACTCGTTCGGGATGCTCGCGCAGGGCGTCCACCAGCGGGGTCCGCAGGACGCGTGGCACACCGGAACTGCCGGGGCGGTTGAACGGCGGCAGGATCCGCTCGCTGCCCACGGCCTTCACCGCGTCGGTGGCCGAGGACGCGACGATCCGGTCCTTCCACGCCCGTGACACGCTCATCTCCTCCGAGGCGAGGAAACGCGTCCCCATCAGCACGCCCTGGGCCCCCAGGGTCAGGGCCGCCGCCAGACCACGGCCGTCGGCGATCCCGCCGGCCGCGACGACGGGCACCTCGCCCGCCATGTCGACGACCTGGGGGACCATGACCATCGTGGCGACGTCCCCGCCCTGTCCGCCGGCCTCGCCGCCCTGTGCGACGAGCACGTCCGCACCCGCCCCGAGCGCCTCCTCGGCCTGGCGGGCGTCGGAGACCTGCTGGATCCAGAGGATGCCGGCATCGTGCGCGCGGGCGACGAGATCGGGCGCCACCGCCAGGTGGAAGGAGATCGCGACGGGTCGTTCCTCCAGCGTGGCCCGGAACGCGTCCTCGTCGAGCGGCCGCGTCGTGTGGTTGATCGCGAAGGGCCGGTCCGTCAGCTCCCGGAGCCGGGCCCACTGCTCCCGCAGCTCCGGAGCGCTCCGCAGGGCCGTGCCCAGGCTCCCGAGCCCACCGGCCCGGCACACCGCCGCGGCGAGGTCGACCTCGTCCCAGGGGCCGAACGCCGCGCAGACGACGGGTGCCTCGATACCGAGCAGGTGACATACGGGGGTGGTCAGCATCACGACCTCCTCAAGCTCCGGCCGTCCCCGACGCGAGGCCAGGCCGATCGCTCCTCCGTCCCATCATCCCGTGGGCGACGGTTCGAGGCATGCCGGACCGACGCGGCACGGCCGGGGCCCGCACCGTCGGTCTCGGTGCGGGCCCCGGGTTCTGCGCGCGATCGGGCGTCAGCCCTGGGGCACCGCGACGTACGCCTCCTGGGGCGTGGCGGTCGGCGTGTAGCGGGACGCGGCGGTCGTGGTCGGGAACAGATCCCGGTGGATCACCTTGGCCACGGCCTGGATCGTGTTCACGCCGTAGTTCATCGTGCTGTTGCCGTCGGTGAGCACGGTGATCGTGTAGTCGTGGCCGCCGCCCTGGAACGTGCCGACGCTGTGCACGCGCCAGCCGCGCGTGGAGCGCTGCAGCCAGCCGTTCTTGACGTGCTTGGACACGGACGAGGGTGCACCGGCCGGGGTGCCCCACCTCTGCGAGGTGATGACGTTCCCCATGAGCTTGAGGATGTAGGCGCGGGCGTTGTCGCTCAGGACGGTGTTCCTGGCGGTGATCAGCGAGAGCAGCCGCTGCTCGTCGGTGACGTTGATCCGGGTGAGCCCCCAGTAGCCGCCGGACCCCGGCACCGTCGTCGTCATGCCCGCGGCCGCCAGGAAACCCTTCACCTTGGTGACGCCGAGCTGGTTCCACAGGGAGGTGGTGGCCGCGTTGTCGGACTTGGTGATCATGGCGGTGGCGAGGCTGGTCTCGCGTGAGGTCAGGTACCGGTTGGTCTTCTTGGCGTCCCACAGGAGCGTGGCGAGGACGGTCACCTTCACGACGCTGGCCGAGTCGTACGAGGTCGTGGCGCGCAGGGTACAGGTGGTGTTGGTGGTGCGGTCGCGCAGGCCGACGGCGACGGTGCCGCCGCGCGTGGCGAGGGCGGCGGTGATGTCCTTCTGCAGCTTGGCGGCGAGCCCGGCCTTGCCGGACGTGCAGCCGACCTGCGGCGCGGTGGCGGCGGAAGCGGGTGCCGCGCCGGCGACGACGGGCACGAGCATCCCGGCGGCGGCCACGGCCGGAAGCACGCGGGCACGCAGGGATATGCGGTGAGTCATGTGGGTCCCCCCTGGAAGCGAAACGAACACGCGTACGGCGTGCTCGCCGTGTACGACGTCCAGGGGGTGCGGATGGTTGTACGAATCCGGCGAGATCGGGGAATCAGGTGTCCCGGCCTCCGGCGGGCGCCGGACCGACGGCCCCGGTGGGATCAGAGGCGGGCCAGCGCGCGCCGGGCCGCGTTGTACCCGCACATGCCGTGCGCGCCCGCTCCGGGCGGGGTGGCGGCGGAGCACAGGTACACGCCGGGGATGCCCGTGGCGTACGGGTCGAGCGCCACGCGCGGCCGGAAGAGCAGCTGGAGGGGGTCGTTGGCGCCGGTCACGATGTCGCCGGCGACGTAGTTCTCGTTGTGCCGGCTCAGCTCCGTGGTGGTGCGCACGTACGTGGCCCGGATCCGGTCCCGGAAGCCGGGGGCGTACCGCTCGATCTGCGCGGTGACCGCCCCGGTGGCGTCGCCCGTGTAACCGGCCGGCACGTGGGCGTAGGCGTAGAGCGGGTGCACGTCGCCGGCCGAGCGGGTCGGGTCGGCGAGGTACTGCTGGCCGACGAGGACGAACGGCCGCTCGGGCATCCGGCCGGCCGCCACCTCCTTCTCGGCGGCGGCGATCTCCGCGACGCCGCCGCCCAGGTGCACCGTGCCGGCGGAGCGCGAGCCCTCGTGCGCCCACGGCACACCGCCCTCGACGGCGTAGTCGACCTTGAACGCTCCCGGCCCGTGCCGGTACCCGGTGTACGCCCGGCGCACTCGGGCCGGCAGCCGGTTCCCCGCGATCCGGGCGGCGGCGGACGGCGAGGTGTCCAGCATGACGAGGTCCGGGGCCTCCAGTTCCTCCAGCGAAGTCACCCGGCGGCCGGTCTCGAACCGCACCCCGTACTCGGTCGCGCGGCGGACGATCGCGTCCCGGATGCCGACCGAACCGCCCTCGGCGACCGGCCAGCCATAGGCGTGCGCGGCCGTGGTCAGGGCGACCCCGATGGCGGAGGAGAACGGCGTGCCCAGCGGCCGGAAGGCGTGCGCCGCCGTGCCGATCCACAGGGCCCGCGCCTCGGGCGAGCCGAAGCGCCGGGCGAGCAGCGTGGCGGGCAGGCCGCCGTACAGGCCGAGTCGGGCCAGGTGGAACGGGTGGCGCGGGAGGTGCAGGACCGGCTGGAGGAACTCCTGGCTGATGGTGCCGAACCGCTCGGTGAGCGGGCCGAAGACGGCCTTCCAGCCAGGGCCGCCCGCCCCGAGGCCGGCCGCCGTCCCGGCGACGGAGCGGACGGCCACGGCCCCGCGCCCGCCGTCGAGCGGATGGGAGAACTCGGTCGGTGCCCAGCGCCACTTCAGCCCGGCCCCGGCCAGGTCGAACCGCTGGGCGAAGGCGGAGCCGGGCCCCAGGGGGTGCATGCCGGAGCACTCGTCGTGGACGAGACCGGGCAGGGTCAGTTCGCCGGAACGGACGCCGCCGCCGAGGACGTCCGCGGCCTCGACGACCCGGACGCTCACGCCTTCGGCGGCGAGGGTGAGGGCGGCGGCGAGCCCGTTGGGCCCGCTGCCGACCACGACTGCTGTCGTCATGCGACGGCTTCCTTCCCGTGAGGGCGCGCACGTCCCGGCGGTCCCGCCCGACGATACCCAGGGCGGCGTTCCTCACGAAGCACTCCCGGGCGGCCCGGCGGACCGGCCGGAACGTGATGGGCCGGCTCGGCCCGCGCGGGGTCACGTCCCTCGTCTTCGCGGTCCTCGCCTACGGTCTCCCCGGGAGAGCAGGACGCCGCCCTCGTCCTGAGGCTCGCCGCCTCGACGGTCCTGCTCAGCGTCATCCTCCACGGCGTGACGGCCGAGCCCCTCGCCCGGTGGCTCGGACGACGGACCGGGGGACCCGGCCGGGAGGACGGCGGCGCCGCTGACGGCTGAGGGCCGCAGCGGGCAGTTCCTAGGGGGCGTCGTCCGAGCGGAGGGCGCCGCGAACGCCGGTGGTGACCACGGTGATCAGGCACAGGGCGATGACGGTCTCGGCCCAGAAGAAGGCGAACCAGTCCATGACACAGCCGATCGGGGGCGCGCCGGGGGCGGTGTTGCGGAACGCCGCGAGGGCGAACAGCGTGGCGGCCATCCAGGCGAGGGCGGGCCAGGCCACCCCCGTGCCGTGGGTCGCCAGGTACCAGGCCCCGAGGAGCACGGACGACGCCAGCGCCCACATCACGACCATCATGAAGACCGCGAAGACGAGCAGGCTGGTCGACCGGGACAGCCGCAGCCCGACGACGGCGTCCTGCCCGGAGGCCGGGGGCGTCGCGGAGAGGGAGAAGCGCGTGTCGTTGTTGGAGACCGACAACCGGACCGGCACCTCCTTGCCGCCCATCAGCGCCCAGAACTCGATGTCGGTCTCGTAGGTGTCGAACGGGTAGTCACCGATCGATCCCCCCGCGATCGCGACCTGCACGTCCTTGGGGGCGAGCCGCTCGTGCGCTCCGAACGCCAGGTCGCTGAGGGTCGCCACGGAGGTCTGGAGGCTGAGATCGCCCACCGGGGCGGTCCCCTCCTCCTCGCCGAGAGCCCCACGGGGAACGACCCTGACCCGCAGGACGAGCTCTCTGGCCGCGGCGTCGACGCTCTGGACGACGGCCTCCACGTCCACCCGGTCGGCAGCACGGGATCCGGACGTGTGGACCGTGTCGATCGCCTGCCGCTCGGTGAACTGCAGCCGGGACCCCACGGCCACCGCCACCACCATCAGGACCGCGAGGGGGATCAGGACCGGCAGGAGCGACGCCCCGGAGCGGCGTGGGCCGGGGGAGGGGACGGGGGAGGGCGAGGCCATGGTGACTCCGACGAGACGAGAAGGACACGTACCGTCACCCTTCGATCGCAGATGGCCACTGTAGGCGTTCGACGCCTTGTCGCCGTGGAGGCGGAGGCCCGGGCGCCGCGCCCGGTTCCCGCTCCTCTCGCGCCGCGGCGGGAACAATTCCGCGGCGGGCGTCGTTCGACGCCACGCCGATCCCTCCGCATCCCTCCGAACCCGGGAGTGCCTTGACCGACACCGTGACCACCACCGCCCTCGCCCCGCTGCCCTCCCTCGCCGCCCAGGCCGAGAGACTGATCGAGCTCGGAGTGCACGAGCTCGCGGGGAGGACCGCCGACGAGCTGCGGGCCTTCACCGGGGCCGCCGCGACCGCCGACACCGACGCCCTGCTCGCCGTGCACCCGGACCGGGTTCCGCCGTCCGCGCTCGCACCGCTGCTCCGCCGCGGCGACAAGCCCGGCTTCGTGGTCGTCGACATGCCGGACGTCGACGACTTCCGGCCGTACGGCGTCGAGCTCCCGGACGCCCCCTTCTACCTCGTCACCGGCCTCGACCGCGGCGACCACATGGCCGACTGGAGCCCCGAGGAGGCGCTGCCGGCGATCGTGGGGGAGGGACGCAGCCCGCTCACGCTCGCCGAGGGGATCCACTGGGTGCTCCAGCAGCCGGCCGCCCTGGAGCGCAACCACTGCTTCATGACCATCGGGTCGCGGCTGCGCAAGGCGAACGGCGCCTACGACGCCCGTACGCCGGCGATCTGGATCAGCAACGGGACGGGGCGCGACGGCCGCGAGCGGCGCGACGCCCCGAAGGTCGGCTGGTGCTGGTGGGGCAACCGGCACACCTGGCTGGGCTTCGGATCGGCCACGGGCCGCCGCCCTTAGCGAAAGGCCGTGCGACAGCGAAAGGCCGTGCGGCCCGCCCGGTGGGGCGGGGCCGCACGGACCCGTCGAGCGCGTTCCTACCGAGCGGCGTATCCGAAGGCCACGCCGTTGGCCGGCAGGCCGCCCGAGCCGGGCTTGTACGTGGTCACGGGAGCGACCGTGCCGCCCTGGGTCACGTTGGACATCGGCAGCGCGTACAGCGCACCGGCGGCGTTGGGCCCGAACGGCATCCCCACGTACAGGTGGGTCGCCGTGAAGTGGATGCTCCTGCCGAGCTCCTGGTTGGCGCCGGGCGTGCCGGGGATCCCGTCGCCGTCACCCGCCTCGATCCAGCGGTCGTTCAGCCCGGCCGAGCCGGCCATGGAGAACGTGTGGACCGCGCCCGCCTTGGTCGCGGTGCCGAGGGCCTCGCCGGGCGTGCCGACCGCGAGGCGCATGGAGGCGATGGTGCTCACCGCGTTCGGGGCGGTGTTGACGGCGGCCAGCGTCTCGCCCATGCGGTCACCGGTCTCGGAGGTGCCGGAGACCTCGTCGTCCGCGGTGCCCTGCTTGAGCTCGCGCAGGTAGCTCCAGGTGCCGTCGGGCTTGATGCGGATCTGCACCACGCGGCCCGCGTTCAGACGGTTCTCGGTGCCCACGACCACGCCTTCGCCGGGCGAACCGATGGCGAGGATCGAGTCGGCGGGGGAGGAGGTCCCCATGGGCCGGTACGGGGCGATGGCCACCGCGTAGCCGAACTGGTCGCCAGCCTCGGCGTCACCGGAGATGGCCGCGCTGTCCTGGTCGAGCCCGGCCAGGGGAAGCGGCCGGCCCTCGGGGTCGAACGCGTTGGCGTCGAAGATGACGACGCCGCCGGCCTTCGCCTTGGTGCCGATGGCCTCGTTGGGGGAGCCGATGGCGATGTAGTTCTGGTCGGCGGCCAGGGACCAGCCGAAGTTGTCGTCCTTCTCGGGGTCGCCGGGGACGCCGGGCTTGTCCTGGTGGATCGTCAGGCTCGTGGTGCCGTAGACGTAGAAGGCGGTGCCCGCGTCGGTGAGCGTGCTGATGGCCTCGCCGGGCGTGCCGATCAGCAGGTACGGCCGGCCGGCGTCGTTGACCGCGGCCGCGAGCGAGTGCCCCATCCGGTCGCCCGCCTCGGCGGTCGAGGCGGCGATCGCTCCGGTGCCCGCGCCCTGCTCGAAGTGCGTGGCCTTGGTGGTGCCCGCCCCCAGGCCGCCGGCGGCGCCGTACAGGATGTCGACCATGCCGGCGTTGGCGGCGGTGCCGATGTCCTCGCTCGGGGTGCCGGCCACCAGGTCGGTGAAGCCGTCCTTGTTCCAGTCGATGGTGGCGAGGGTCTCGCCGAAGTAGTCGTCCGCCTCGGAGCCGCCCGGCACCCAGTCCAGGTCCTGGCTGATCTCCGCGGTGCCCTTGCCGCCGCCGTACACGATGCGGATCAGACCGGCCTTGGCGTCCGTGCCGACGGTGGCCTGGGGGTCGGAGATCGCGATGTCCTCCACGCCGTCACCGTTGAAGTCGGTCATGCCGACGGGCCGGGGAGTGCTGCCGCCACCGCCGAGCGCCGCGCCGAGGTCGATGCGGGGGGTGGTGGCGCCGGTGTAGACGATGGGCCGGCCGCTGCTCTTCAGCAGGGCCACGAGGTCCGCGACGCTCTTGGTGGGGAAGGCCTGCCTGAGCACGGCGAGGGCGCCCGCCACGTGCGGCGTCGCCATCGAAGTGCCGTTCTTGGAGGCGTAGGTGCCGCCGGGCACCGAGGACACGATGCTCGTGCCGGGGGCGAACAGGTCGAGCAGCGGGCCCCGGTTGGTGAAGGAGGACAGCTCGTCGTCGTCGGTGGTGGAGCCGACCGTGACGGCGGAGGAGATGCAGCCGGGGAGGCTGACCGCGTCGGTGTAGCCGTTGTTGCCGGCCGCGACCACGGTGGCGACACCGGAGCCGAGCAGGTTGTCGATCGCCGCCTTGCGCGGGTCGCTCTCGCAGGCGGTGGTGTAGTGGCCGCTGCCGAGGCTGAGGTTGGCCGCGACGATCGGCGTACCGGCCTGCTTGAGCTTCAGCACCTCTTCCAGCGCCGCCAGTTGGGCGCTGGGGAAACTGCCGATGCACGGCGCTTCGCCGCCGCAGGCGTCGGCGGTGTTGAACTGGGAGAACACCTGGATGGCGACGATGTCGGCGCCGGGCGCGACGCCCTGCTTGGGAGCGCCCGTGAGGCCGGCGCCGTTGCCCGCGACGATGCCGGCCACATGGGTGCCGTGGTCGCAGGCGTTCAGGGTCGCGCACGGCCCGGACGCGGCGTCGGCGGAGCCGGTGCCCTCCTGCTCCGCGGCGCCGTTGGGGCAGAGGCTGGTGGCGCCCAGATCGGGATCGATCGGCGAGAAGCAGGCCTCGGCCCTGACCCGGCCGCCCAGGAACGGATGGTGGGTGTCGACACCGCTGTCCAGGACGGCGACGGCGCTGCCCGCGCCGGTCTTGCCCGCCTTGGCGGCCGCGTCGCCGCCGATGAGCGGGACGCTCTCGTCCAGGGTCGCCTTCTCGGGCCTGTCCTCGGTGACGCTGACCACGCCCGGTTGGGCGGCGAGCCGGTCCAGGCCCGCTCGGTCCACCTTGAGGGTGACCACCGGCAGGGCGTCGAAGCTCTGCTTCGTCTCGCCGGCGGTGGCCGCTTCGGGAAGGTCCGTACGGCTCTGGGTGAGCACGTTGACGCGGACGGTGGAGCCGTCGGCGGTCCTGTCGTACAGCGGCGGGTCGACGACCTCGCCCGCGACCGCGGCCGTGGCCGTGCCGGTGGTGCTCGTCGGTGCGGCGGCCTGGGCCGGTATCGCACCCAGGGTCGTGGTCATCGCGGCGGCGACGACCGTGGCCCAGATCGTTTTCTTCATGGTGCCTCGGGGAGCAGGGGGCCCGGCGCGGTCCGTGGATGGGCGGGCGCGGCCGGGTCCGTGGAGATGGGGGTGGAGGGATCGGGTGCGAAGGGGCCGGGCGGCGATGTCGCGCCGCCCGGCCGTTTCCGCCCGAAGGCCCGATCCGTCAGGAGGTCGGGCCGGGGGACGTCAGAGGTCCCCGCCCGGGATCAGGTCGCGTTCGCGCCGTTCTTGGCCCGGCCGAAGACCGTCACCGCGGCGTAGTACGTGTTGGCGAGGGAGCGGCAGGTGCTCTTCCAGAAGTAGGCGGAGCAGGTCTTGCTGTAGAGCGTGCTGTAGAAGACGGCGTCCACGGCGAGGCCCTTGTTGCGCGACAGGTAGTACTTGTAGCCCTTGTACGTGTTGCCGATCAGGCCGTAGCCGTAGTCGTGCATGTCGCAGGCGGGGATGAAGTTGTAGCCGAGCGGCTTGTCGGGCGCCGTGGTGCAGTGGTCGTGGTTGATGCCGCGCACCCAGTAACCGGTCGGCGTCTTCTTCCACTTGGGAGAGTGCCAGCCGTAGTGCGCCACCTTGGCCGTGCAGCCGGTCTTCCAGTAGTACAGCCAGTGCCGCGCCCAGCTGCACTTCGACGGGTACGACGTCGGGTCGGTGATCTCACCGCCGGGGAAGTCCGTGGCGGGCGGCGGGTCGGTGACGCCGGTGGTGTCGTCCGGGGCGTCACCCTCGACCGGCACGCCGGGGGTCGGGACGGCCTCGCCGTCGACGGTGGCGGTCGGGGCCGCGGAGTTGCCCGCGAAGCTCAGGTCCCAGCTGCCGCTGCTCGGCGAGCTGATGTCGGTGAGGCGGTTGACGCCGTCGTAGGAGTAGGTGGCCTGCGGCTCGGCGGCCTCGCTCGGGTTGGTCACCGTGCGCAGCAGACCGGAGGAGTCGTAGGCGTACCGGGCGAGGGTCTGCGTGGTGGCGCCCTCGGTGACGCTGATCTGCTTGACGCGGCCCGTGTAGTCGCCGAGGGAGGTGCCGGCGGCCGTGGTCGAGTCCGCGTAGGTGACCGCGGTGGACGTCGCGAGCCTCTCGCCGGCGGCGGGGGTCGAGATCTTGAACACCCGGCCCTTGGCGTCGTACTGGACCGTGGTGGCGAAGGTGTTGTTGCCGACGCTGGTGACCCGCCACCTGTCGGTGCCGGTGGCGGCCTGCTGCCACTTGTAGGTGGGCTTGAGGTCCGCGGCCGGGATGGGGTTTCCGGCGGCGTCGGTGAAGGTGTCGTCGCCCGCCGCGACGGTGGAGAGGTCCACGCCGAGCACCTCGACCATGGTCGTCACCAGGGTGCCGGTGGCGTCGTTCCACTTGGAGGTCGCCGTCACCTGGGACCCGTCGGCGGTCGCGTACTTCTTGACGCCGCCGCCGTCGGGGTAGTCGATGCTCGACGTGAGCGTGTACGTGATCTTCTCGTCGACGCCGAGGTCGGTCACGACGATCTTGTCGCCCTGCTGCTCCAGCTTCCGGTTGAGCTGGCCGCCGACGAACTCGGCCTCCCAGTTGGGGCCGAAGACGCCCATCTCGGGACGGGTGGCGGGTGCGGACTCGGGCTTGGCGAGGCTGCCGTCGGGCTGCTCGGCGACGGTGTGGCGTCGGCCTATGAGGGCGGCGTCCACGTCGTTCTCGGCGACCTCGAAGGTCTTGTCCGCGGTCGAGTACTGACCGGGACCGATCGTGGACAGCGTGCCCTCCGCCAGCGGCTGGTCCGGGACCTCCGCCGTGGTGGCGCTCGCCTGCTCGGCGGTCGTCACCGCCATGGACTGCTGCGGCATCAGGAGCGCGAGGGAAAGCGCCGTGATGGCGGGAAGTGCGATTTTGCGCACGAGTTGCCCCCTGGAGTGGTGCTCGGCTGGTGATTGCTGCGGACCATAGGGGGCTCTTGATCAACTCCACAAGGCTGCCTCGACGAGGTGCGGAGTCACCGTTTGCTTGCACCTGTGAACGCTTCGCAAACGCCGCCGCGTGCCCGGACGCGGTTGAGTACGCGTACTCATGTGGCGCCCGGAGCCGCGCCACAGACTGTGCGCATGAACGAAATCCCAGCTCAGACCGGCTCGTTCGTCCGAACGCGGCGACTCCTCCCGGCAACTGCCGTGGCTCTCCTGGTACTTGTCGGCTGCGGAACCCAGCAGCAGGAGGCGGCGGGGGTGCGGGACGGCTCCTCCGCCGGCACCGCGGCGGACGGGGCGTTCACCGCGATGCTCGACGAGGTGGCGCGGCCGTGTCCCGCGCCCGGCCCCGTGGAGAAGCCCCCGGGCGACGCGGCCGCACCCGCTCCCACGGCGGGGCCGGAGGTGGAGCTGAACGCTCACGACTGGTGCGCGAGCGCCCGGCACGAGGAGCGCATCACCCGGGAGGTCTGGGAGCTGGCGGACCCCACCCCGGCCAAGGTCAGGAAGGTCCTGAACGACCTCGGCTACATCGACGAACGCATCCACGGGCTCCGGCGGTCGGGCGCGGCCACGACGTTCGCCCTCGACCTGCGCGACAAGGGCGGAAGGCTCTGCGTCAACGGCTCGGTGGACGGTGACATGACCCTCGTCGAGGCGTGTGTGGCGCCCCGGAAAGGTCCGTTCTCCTTTGCGAAGTGACGGTGCCGATCCTTGACGTCATGTGATCCAAGTCACTTTTCTATCGGTGCGCGGAGTGACCCATTAGTGCCGTATGGTCACGGCAAAACGGGCTTAAAGCCCGCGAACCGTCCCTCTTTTGAAGAGTTCGGGGGGTGTCACCATTTCACGGTGCGTCGTACGGCCAAGTGCTCTACTTGGTTGCATACGTAACCTCTTTGCCCCTCGGTGCGGCGGAGGGCACCCCCCGGGGGGTGCCCTCCCCCGCACCGGACCGCCGCGTCCGCGTACGGTGCGGGGCGCGTCAGACGTTGCGGCGGTACTGGCCGCCGACCTCGAAGAACGCCTCGGTGATCTGCTGGAGGGTGCAGACGCGGGCGGCGTCCATGAGGACGGCGAAGGCGTTCTCGCCGCTGACCGCGGCCTCCTTGAGGGCGGCCAGGGCCTCGTGGGCCTGGTCGTGGTGGCGGGTCTGGAAGTCCTGCACCCGCTCCAGCTGGGACCGCTTCTCGTGCTCGGTGGCGCGGGCGAGTTCGACGGCGCCGGGCTCGGCGGTGTCCGCGTGGGGGTTGCGGAAGGTGTTGACGCCGATGATGGGCAGGGTGCCGTCGTGCTTGCGCTGCTCGTAGAGCATCGACTCGTCCTGGATGCGGCCGCGCTGGTAACCGGTCTCCATCGCGCCGAGCACGCCGCCGCGCTCGCTGATGCGCTCGAACTCCTGGAGCACGGCCTCCTCGACCAGGTCGGTGAGCTCGTCGATGACGAACGACCCCTGGAGGGGGTTCTCGTTCATCGCCAGGCCCCACTCCCTGTTGATGATGAGCTGGATGGCCAGGGCGCGGCGGACCGACTCCTCCGTGGGGGTGGTGACGGCCTCGTCGTAGGCGTTGGTGTGCAGGCTGTTGCAGTTGTCGTAGATGGCGATGAGCGCCTGGAGGGTGGTGCGGATGTCGTTGAAGTCCATCTCCTGGGCGTGCAGGGAGCGTCCGGAGGTCTGGACGTGGTACTTCAGCTTCTGGGAGCGTTCGTTGGCACCGTACTTCTCCTTCATCGCCACCGCCCAGATGCGGCGGGCGACGCGGCCGAGGACGGAGTACTCGGGGTCCATGCCGTTGGAGAAGAAGAACGACAGGTTCGGCGCGAAGTCGTCGACGTCCATGCCGCGGGCCAGGTACGTCTCCACGTAGGTGAAGCCGTTGGCGAGGGTGAAGGCGAGCTGGCTGATCGGGTTCGCACCGGCTTCGGCGATGTGGTAGCCGGAGATGGACACCGAGTAGAAGTTGCGGACCTTGTTCGCGATGAACCACTCCTGGATGTCGGCCATCATCCGCAGCGAGAACTCGGTGGAGAACAGGCAGGTGTTCTGGCCCTGGTCCTCCTTGAGGATGTCCGCCTGGACCGTGCCGCGCACGGTGGCGAGCGCGTGGGCGCGCAGCTCGGCCGCCTCGTCGGCGGAGGGCTCGCGCCCCTCGGCGGCGCGGAACCTGTCGATCTGCTGGTCGACGGCCGTGTTGAGGAAGAACGCGAGCACCGTCGGGGCCGGCCCGTTGATCGTCATGGACACCGAGGTCGTCGGCGCGATCAGGTCGAAGCCGTCGTAGAGCGCCTTCATGTCGTCGAGGGTCGCGACCGAGACGCCGGAGGTGCCGACCTTGCCGTAGATGTCGGGGCGCTCGCCGGGGTCGCGGCCGTACAGCGTGACCGAGTCGAAGGCGGTGGAGAGCCGGGTGGCCGGCTGGCCCTCGGACAGCAGCTTGAACCGCCGGTTGGTGCGGAACGGGTCGCCCTCGCCGGCGAACATCCGCGCGGGGTCCTCGCCGTCGCGCTTGAAGGGGAACACCCCGGCGGTGAAGGGGAAGTGACCGGGCAGGTTCTCGCGGCGCCAGAAGCGCACCAGCTCGCCGTGGTCGGTGAACCGGGGCAGGGCCACGCGCGGGATCTTGTTGCCGGACAGCGACTCGCGGGTCAGCTTGGTGCGGATCTCCTTGTCCCGGATCTTCACGATCTGCTCGTCGCCGGAGTACGACTCCACGACGGCAGGCCACTTCTCGATCTGGTCCGCGACCTCGTGGGGGAGCCGCTTGCGGGCGTCCGTGAGCAGCGCGTCCACGCCGGCGTCGTCGTACTCGGCCCGGGCGAGCTCGGCCTTGACCGTGTCCAGGCGCTGCACCCGGCGGGCCGCCTCGGCGAGGCGCTCGGTCTCCGAGTGGTACGAGCGCACGGTCTCGCTGATCTCGGTGAGGTAGCGGACCCGGTCGGCGGGCACGACCTGCCGGATGCCGGAGGAGTGGCGCACGTCGACCGGCGCCAGGGCGCCCTGGGCGAGCGTGAGCCCCTTCTCGGCGAGGGCGGTCTTGAGGTGCTGGTGGAGGGCGGTGACGCCGTCGTCGTTGAAGGTGGCCGCCGAGGTGCCGTAGACCGGCATGTCCTCGGGCCGCTTGTCGAACGCCTCGCGGTTGCGGACCAGCTGACGGGCCACGTCGCGCAGGGCGTCCTTGGCGCCGCGCCGCTCGAACTTGTTGATGGCCACGACGTCGGCGAAGTCGAGCATGTCGATCTTCTCCAGCTGCGAGGCGGCGCCGAACTCCGGCGTCATCACGTACAGCGAGGTGTCGACGAACGGCACGATCGCCGCGTCGCCCTGGCCGATGCCCGGCGTCTCCACGATCACCAGGTCGAATCCGGCGGCCTTGACGACGTCGATCACATCGGCCAGGTGCTCGGGCAGTTCGTGGTTGCCGCGGGTGGCCAGGCTGCGGAAGAAGACCCGGTCGCCGTCGAGGGAGTTCATCCTGATCCGGTCGCCGAGCAGGGCGCCGCCGCCGCGGCGGCGCGTCGGGTCGACCGCGATGACCGCGATGCGCAGCTTGTCCTGCTGGTCGACGCGGAGCCGGCGGACGAGCTCGTCGGTCAGCGACGACTTGCCGGAGCCGCCGGTGCCGGTGATGCCGAGGACGGGGGTGACGCGTGCCGCCGCGGCGGTGCGCAGCCGGTCCAGGAAGTCGGGGGTCAGCCTGCCGAGCTCGGCACCCGTGATGGCGCGGGCGATCGCGCCCCGGTCGCCCGCGAGGACCGCCGCCGCGTCGGCCGGCCCGCCGTCCCAGAGGTCGAAGTCGCACTGCTCGATCACCGAGTTGATCATCCCGGCGAGACCCAGCCGCTGACCGTCCTCGGGGGAGAAGATGGTGACTCCGCTGGCGCGGAGCCGGGTGATCTCCTCGGGCACGATGACGCCGCCCCCGCCGCCCACCACGCGGATGTGGTCCGCGCCGCGCTCGCGCAGCGACTGGACCAGGTACTCGAAGTACTCCACGTGCCCGCCCTGGTAGGACGAGACCGCGACGCCGTGGACGTCCTCCTCGAGCGCCGCGTCCACCACCTCCTGCACGGACCGGTTGTGCCCGAGGTGGATCACCTCGGCTCCTTGGGACTGGAAGATCCGCCGCATGATGTTGATCGAGGCGTCGTGTCCGTCGAAGAGCGCCGAGGCGGTGACCAGACGGACGGGGTGCACGGGCCGGTGCAGAGCGGTCATGTGGACCTTCCCGGGGAGGTGAGTGGGACCCCACAGATAGTAGGACGTCCTACTAGTTTGGCAGAAGGTGAGACCGGTGTGACCGGGTGCACACCGGTGGGGCGTGGCGGGGGGTGGGCTCCGCACCCCGCGCGGGGCGGGGAACAGGCCGTCGAGCTCGGGGAACAAGGGGCGTCCGCGAGCGGATGGTGGCCGTCGGCGCCGGTGTCGTACGGGCGCCGGACGGCGTGTCGGACGACGGCGGTCAAGGCGCCGGGCGGCCGGGGAGGGGACCGGGGTGGCGGTCGGCAGGGGACCGGGGTGGCGGTCAGCCGACGATGGCGACGGGGGCGTCCCAGGCGTTGCGGTCGACGGTGATGGTGGAGCCGCCGCGGGTCTCCTTGCTGTTCGCCTTGTACTGGTGGCCGCGGCTGTGGTCGGTGTACAGCTTCGGGTCCCAGGGCCAGTCCTTGGTGGTGGTCTCCTGGCCGTTCCACAGGGCGTACCAGAGGTTGCCCGGCAGATCGGTGCGGTCCTTCGCCGTGGCGACCGCCTTGGCGCTGGAGCTGCTGAAGCCGTAGAGGCCGGCGCGGTAGGTCTTGGCGCGCAGGGTCTTGGTGAAGGACCGGACATAGGCGAGGGTGGCGTCGTTGCACGCCTTGTCGGCGGTGTCGTACGGCTCCATGTTGAGGTAGACCGGACTGCCGGGCCTCATGCCGAGCGCCGAGGCCTTGGCGACCGCGTCGTCGGCGTTGCTCGCCCCGACCGAGACCGCGGTGGCCGCGGTGAACCTCTCCTTGTTCCCGCTCTTCTGGCAGGGCGGCTGGGCGCCGACGTACAGCGGGATGATCCGCCAGCCGAGCGCGTCGACCGACTTCACCCACGACCTGGTCAGGTTGGGCTGGGCGCAGCCGCGGTTCTTCCCGCCGACGTAGACGGCGACGCCGCCGTAGTACGCGTCCTTCTTCCACGCCTTCATCGCGGTGAGCGAGGGCGCCGTGCAGGCGTCGAACGCCCGGCCCGTGTAGGTCCTCTGCGCCGGCCACGCCGTGGCCGCCATGGAGGTCTGCGCCGCGACCCCGGCACCCGCCACGACCGCGACGGCCGTCGTCGACAGCGCTATGTAGCGGCCTTTTCTGGACAGCCGGTGCTTCGCCATTCCCCACCCCACACGATCCGGCTCCGGTCTTCCGGAGCCCGCCCACTCTACTGGGGGAGGTGATCGCGACCGAACGGGCGGCGCACACCGACGCGGTGTCGGTGTGCGCCGCCCGGGGGAGCCGGCCTGCCGGGTGTCCCGGTCACCTGGGGTCGCGGTTGAAGACCTTCCTGGTCCAGAGGTGGCCGAGGGCGGCGAGGGCGAGGCACCAGGCGAGGGCGAGCCAGCCGTTGTGACCGATCCCGGTGCCCAGGAGCAGGCCGCGGAGGGTCTCGATGGCGGGGGTGAAGGGCTGGTACTGGGCGATGGGCTGGAACCAGCCGGGCATCCGGTCGACCGGGACGAAGGTGCTGGAGATCAGCGGGAGGAAGATCAGCGGGAGGGCGTTGTTGCTGGCGGCCTCGGCGTTCGGGCTGACCATGCCCATCCCGACCGCGATCCAGGTCAGCGCGAGGGCGAACAGGACCAGCAGGCCGAGGGCCGCGAGCCATTCCAGGGCGGTGGCGTTCGTGGAGCGGAAGCCGATGGCCACGCCGACCGCGCCGACCAGGAGCACGCTGATCACGGACTGCAGGACGCTGCCGATGACGTGGCCGGTGACGATCGAGCCGCGGTGGATGGCCATGGTGCGCAGGCGGGCGACGATGCCCTCGCTCATGTCGTTGGAGACGGAGACGGCGGTGCCGATGGTGGTGGAGCCGATGGTCATCAGCAGCAGGCCGGGGACGAGGTAGGCGATGTAGTCGGAGCGGTCGCCGCCGCCCATGCCCGCGCTCATCGTGTCGCCGAAGATGTAGACGAACAGCAGCAGGAGCATGACCGGGGTGAGCAGCAGGTTCAGGGTCAGGGAGGGGTAGCGGCGGGCGTGCAGGAGGTTGCGCCGCAGCATCGTGGTGGTGTCACGGACGGCCAGGGACAGGGTGCTCATCGGGCGGACTCCTCGGACGGGGCGGGGACGGGGGTGGTGGCGGTGAGGGCGAAGAAGACGTCGTCGAGGTCGGGCGTGTGCACGGTCAGTTCGTCCGCCTCGACGCCCGTGGAGTCCAGCCGGTCGAGGATGGAGCGCAGTTCGCGCTGGCTGCCGTCGCTGGGCAGTTGCAGGGCCAGGGCCTCGTCGTCGCGCGCGGCGCCGGTCAGGGCCGCGGCGGCGGTGCGGTACGCGGTCGGGTCGGTGAAGCGCAGCCGGACGTGTCCGCCGGGGATCAGGCGCTTGAGCTCCTCGGCCGTGCCCTCGGCGGCGATCTTCCCGCCGTTGAGGACGGCGATGCGGTCGGCGAGCTGGTCGGCCTCCTCCAGGTACTGGGTGGTGAGGAAGACCGTCACGCCGCCCGTGACGAGCTCGCGGATGATGCCCCACATGGTGTGACGGCTCCGCGGGTCCAGGCCGGTGGTCGGCTCGTCGAGGAAGATGATCCGCGGGGCTCCGACCAGCGTCATCGCGATGTCCAGTCGGCGCTTCATGCCGCCGGAGTACGTGGAGGCAGGCTTCTTCGCCGCCTCCGTCAGGTCGAAGCGCCGAAGGAGTTCGGCGGCCACCCGCCGGCCCTCCTGCTTCGACAGGTGGTGCAGGTCCGCCATCAGGAGCATGTTCTCCTCGCCCGTGATCAGGCCGTCCACCGCCGAGAACTGTCCGGTGACCCCGATCGCGGCCCGCACCGCCTGTGCCCCGGTGGTGAGGTCGTGGCCGCCGACGCGGACCTGGCCGCCGTCGGCCGTGATCAGGGTGGACAGGATCTTCACCGCCGTCGTCTTGCCCGCGCCGTTCGGGCCCAGCAGGGCGAAGACCGAACCGGCCGGGACGTGCAGGTCGATGCCGTCCAGGACGGTCTTGTCGCCGTAGGACTTGCGCAGGCCGACGGCGCTGATGGCGGCCGCCGTCGGCCGTCCGTTCGTCTGATTGGTCATGGGCATGACAGAAGAAGGCATGGGGCCCTCCGATCGAGGGGTGAAGGGTGAAGGGGAGAAGAGGGGCGCGGGGCCGGGCGCGGAGGCGGCGCTCGACCCCGGCGCGTGGGTGGCGCGCGGGGAAGTGGCGCTCAGGCCTTGGTGCGGAGCCGGCGCTCAGGCCCTGGCGCGGCGGATGTCGATGTTGCCGTGGCGGGTGCGGGCGCGGACCTCGACGGTGTCCTCCGTCTTCCCGGGGGCCTCGGACGTGGTGAGCCCGTTGCGCACCTGGCCGGAGGTCGAGTGGGCGTCCAGCCAGGCGGCCACGCCCTCGCGGATGCCGACCTCGATGGCGCCGTACGAGGTCTCCAGCTGGACGGTGCCGCTCGCCACCTCGCCGACGCGCAGGGTGCCGTGGGCGGTCGTGGCGGCCACCGAGGCCTCGGCGCGGCCGATCTCGATGTCGCCGTTGGCGCCGCTCACCCGCAGGTCGCCGGTCGCGGCGCCGAGGGTCGTGGTGCCGTGCGAGTTCTTCAGGACGGCGGGGCCGTCCACGAGGCCGACGCGCAGGCTGCCGGAGCTCGTGGTGATCTCGGCCCTGCCCTCGACCCGGTCCACCGTGATCGAACCGTGCGACGCGGTCAGGTGCAGCGGGCCGGTGGTGTCGAAGCGGGCGTCGCCGGAGGAGGTCTTCACGCGGACCTCGCCGAGCCGGCCCTCGCCGAGCACCTGGGTCCAGGAGCCGGTCATGTCGATCCGCGAGCCGGCGGGCAGCTCGACCGTGACGTCGACGACGCCGGTGCGGCCGAACAGGTTGGACTTCGGCGTCCTGACGGTCAGTACGCCGCTCGCGTACGTGACCTCCGTCTGGTCCGCGGTCCGCGTGTCCAGGTCCTTCTTCGGGTTGCGCGCCCGCACCTCGACGACGGTGTCGGCGCGGTCGCCCGCGATGAACTGGATGGAACCGGCCTCCACGCGCGCCGTGGCCGAGATCGGTTCGGGGGTGTCGAAAGAAGGCATGGCTGTCCCGTCCTCTTGAGTCTTCAGGTCGTCCCCGCAGGTGGGACGTGGTGTGGGTGAGGTGGTGCGGGTGGAGCGGTGGGACCCGGAGGTGCGGCTAGCGCACCCAGCCGGTGATGCTCTGTCCGACGCTCTGGGGCTTTTCCGGCGTACGCGGCCGGCTGCCGCCGCCGACCGCGGCCGAAACGGCCCGTACCAGCCAGGCGTTGACCGACAGGCCCTCGCGCGCCGCCGCCTCCTCGGCGCGGGTCTTGAGGTGGGCCGGCAGGCGCAGGTTGACGCGGGCGGTGCCGCCCTCGTCGCCCTCGGAGGGAGCGGGGGCCGGGAGCGGTTCGGCGGCAATGTCCGGCTCCGCGGGGGCGCCGCCGGTGGGCGGGAGCATCACCACGAAGTCGGGGTCGAGGCCTCGGAGCCGTACGTCGACCGAGCCGGGCGCGAGTTCACGGGTGATCTCGTCCGTGGCGGCGGAGAGGGCGTTGAGCAGGGTCAGCCGGGCCGCCGATTCCAGGGGGGCGGTGAGTCGCTCGGCCAGCTCGCGTGCCTCCTCGCCGCCGGCTTCGGCGGCCACCGCGAGCTCGCGGCGGAGGTTCTCGACATACGGGGTGAGGTCCATGACGTCATCATGGCACCACTATGGCGTCATGTGCAAGCGTCGTGGGGGAGCTGGTGGGGCCACCTCGGCGCACGCCTGCCTTGACCTGCGAAAACGTCGTGGCGTCCAGGGGTATTGCTGTGGCATCGGATAGGTGCGGGCTCTGTGGGTGGCGCCAGTTGGTGTCACTTGGCGCCATGCGGTGCCATGCGGTGCCGCATGGCGTCACGGTGTGGCTCAGGGGGTGTCTTCGTCGAGCGGACGGCGGCCCGGCACGGGGCTGCCGGGCGTTCTGGCGCCCCGCCCGGGATGCCCTCCAGGACCCCTCCAGGACCCGTCCCGGACCCCCGTCCCTGCACCCGCCCATGCGAACGAGGCCGGGCCCGGGGGGGGGGGGCGCCCCCCGGCGGGCCCCCCCCCGCCGCGGGGGGGGGGGGCGCGGGGGGGCGGCGGGGGGGGCGGCGCCCCCCACGGGGCA